>DVLI01000008.1 GCA_018715595.1 Candidatus Caccoplasma merdavium
TTATGAATCCGACGCTCTAACCAACTGAGCTACCCCGCCATCGACACCCGGAATGAAGTGCTTCCCGAAGGAGCCTCCCTTCCAAATGCGGGGGCAAAGGTAAAACCTTTTCTTGAAATGAAAAAATTTTATCGGACAAAAAAACGCATACACCCATGAAAAAATATCCGCACCGGGTGATTAACGATTTTTTATACGGCAATTCACAGAGAGAACAAGAAAGTTCGTAAGGAAATCATTATCTTTGTATGATAATAAAAACAACTCTTATGAAAAAGTCTGTAAAAACCATCTGTTTATTACTGGTTCTTCTCGGAATATCCACCCAGTCGCGCGCCGTCGATTTCAACTGGGGCGTCAAAGGCGGCATCAACCTCTCGGGCAGCAATTACAAGGGATTGGCCGAAAACATCAAATATGACAACGATTGCGGATTCTTTGTAGGACCCATGGCCGAAATCAGCTTTCCGCTGGGTCTTTCCATCGATGGCTCGTTGCTCTATCTGCAACGCCGCACCCACTTCACCAATACGGCCGATTATGCTTCGGTCAACTATTTCAGACACTCGCTCGACATTCCCCTGTATCTGAAATTCACCTTCAACCCTTTGAAAATATTCGGCATCTATGCCGGTGTAGGCCCCTCATTCACGTTCGACTTCAAGAACGACAACCTTACCAACAAACTCTATGGTCTTGTCGGCGAGGAGAACTCCCAGCCCAACGGAGCCCGACTCATCAATAACGAAAGTACGGTAAGCATGAACTTCACGGCCGGAGTCGTTCTGTTCAAGCACCTGCGTGCCGGCATCAACTATCGCCTTCCGTTCGGCGGCACGGCAAAAGAGACGTTCACCGAAGGGTGGAACGACATTCTCGCCAATGATTTCAGCAGCAAAAGCAACATGTGGCAACTGGTATTCAGCGTCACATTCTGATAACCCCTCATCACATACCCGAAAACCCGCTCAACATGAAACGACTCCGTCATCTCTGCCTCTGCCTCACAGCCTTGTGCATCGGCACGCAACTATCAGCACAGGAAAAAACCCTCTATCTCGAAATAGGGAACCCTTGGGAACAAGACAAAACCGACTATCCGGTAGTCGTAAAAACGGCCGACCTCAAATGCAATTTTCCCATAGCCTCGGCCACGGTGTATGACGGCGAACAGGAAATCGCCTCTCAGACCGACGACCTCGACCGCGACGGCGTCGGTGACGAAATCGCCTTCCTCATCGACATGCCCGCCGGCGCCACCAAACAGTTGCGACTCGTCGTGTCGAGCCAGGAAGCCGCACCCGACCGTTACCCCGCCCGCGTGTATGCCGACATGAAAATCTACGACAAAAGCAACAAACGCAACAAGCACCCCAAAATCAACTCCCTGAGCGTCCCGGGAACCTCCAAGGTATACAGCAACCTCTACCACCACGGGCCCGCATTTGAGTCGGAACTGGTTGCCTACCGCATCTATTTCGACCAAAAACAGACCATCGACATCTACGGCAAATTCAACAAAGGCTTTGAAGTAGAGGCCAGCGGCTGGTACCCCGACGACAAACAACTCGCCCAGGGATTCGGCGACGACGTGCTCTTGGTAAGCGGAAGTTGCGGTGTAGGAGCCCTCAAAGGCTGGGACGCCAAAAAACAAAAGGCGATACACATTGAGCCCGTTGCCGAGCGCACCGCCACCATATTGGCCTACGGCCCCGTGCGCACCGTGTGCCAAATGGCCGTCCGCGACTGGAAATATGGCGACAGCCGCCTCAACATGACCTGTCGCTACACCCTCTATGGCGGACACCGCGACGCACAAGTCGATGTCATCTTTGACAAGCCGTTGAACGAAGAAATTTTCTGCACCGGCGTGCAAAACGTCAAAGGCTCTCAATCATACAGCGACCACGAAGGTCTTGTAGGCTGCTGGGGAACCCACTGGCCGGTGAACGACACCGTGAAATATGCCAAGGAAACCGTGGGTCTCGGCGCTTACCTCCCGCAGAAATACATCGTCAGCGAAATCAACGACAAGGTCAACTACCTCTATCAGGTACACGCGCCGAAACAGACCGTGATGACCTACTACATCACCTTTACGTCGATGAAAGAGACCTTCGGATACAAGACACCCGAAGCTTGGTTCGAGCACCTGCAAACCTGGAAAACGGCTCTCGACCGTCCCTGCACCATTAAAATAAAGAAGAAATAACGCCACACACCTCATATAAGACAGGCGGGAGCCAAAATAATTTTGCTCCCGCCCGTCCTTTTACCCCGGCAGCCGCTACAAACAATCATTTACATACGATTGCACATCGGTGTGAAGAAGCGAAGTCGTCGCCAGCACATCATAGCCATTGACTCCGGGGAAATCCACGCCGGCAACCCCGTCAAACCACGCCTTTCCCGCAAAATCGGTAACCACACCGCCGGCCTCCTGCAAGATGAGGATACCGGCAGCCACGTCCCACACATGCAGGGAAGGCTCGATGTAGGCATCACAACGTCCGGCTGCCACACCGCAAATGTCCATGGCCGCCGAACCGGCAATACGCACCGCACCCACATGCCCATAAAAACGGGCCATGAGCGACGTCATCAATGCTCCGAAACGCTCGGCATCATAAGGCAGCCCGAGATGGACATAGGCCGCCTCCACATCATCGATGGAAGAAACCGACAGGCGCACGCCGTTGAGATAAGCCCCTCCGCCCTTCCAGGCACAAAAGCACTCATCACGATTAGGCTCATAGACCACCCCCAACAGCAAGCCGGCACCACGCCCGTAAAGGGCGATGCTCACGGCATAGGGCGACTGGTTATGAAGATAATTGGTCGTGCCGTCGAGCGGGTCGACAATCCACAAGCAAGGCTCCCCGGCATGCGAAGCCGTCGCTTCCTCGGTGATAAAACCCGAGCCGGGCAGCAACGCCGACAACGAAGCAACCAACAGACGCTCTGTCTCACGGTCGACATACGACACATAATCGTGCAAGCCCTTCTCCTCAACCCGCGACGGGTCAAAGACCTGACGTTCCTGCAACATAAATCGTCCCGCCTGACGGGCAGCCTCGGCCACCTTCTGCGTGAGATCGGCCAGCATGGCCACATCATAATTTACCATAACATCCGTATTAAGATTGAAAACAAAGATAGAAAATTTCCCCAAAGTCCGGCACAAAGACTACGAGAAAAAAAGCAAAAAAATGAAATAAAAGAAGTGACTTTTTCTCCAAAATCTCAGTTGCAGGCCAACTTTTTTCACCCGTTTTTTTTTTTTTGAAAAAGATGTTCTATATTTGAGCCATATTTTCGAGACAAAAGACCGAGAAAAAACTGAGCACAGTAAATGTCCATACCATGTAACACAATCATACATAAAGAATTGACCACCTAAATAATGGCTTGAAAGTTTACGTTTCGACCACAAACGACTTGTGCAAACCAGTCTCAGAAATGCCGATTCGGGAATGGACAGCGAAAGATGAATAACTAAACCACAAAAAAAGAACATAAAAACTTCACAAAAACTGTAAACCAATTAAAAGACTCTTTTATTATGGAGACAAAACAACCCAAAGCAAAAAAAGCCAAGAAAGAATCGAAAGGATTCCGTGGTATTGAATCAGCATTCCTCGTAATCGTGGTATGTTTCATCATCGCCGTGTGCATCTATGTATTTGTACTCGGTGACGTATCTCACTTTACCGACGCCACCAAGTCAGAGCCCAAACCCGGTGACCTGTTGGGAACCATCTACAAAGGAGGTGTCATCGTGCCTGTGCTGCAAACCCTCTTGCTCACCGTATTGGTATTGAGTATCGAGCGTGCATTTGCCATCATGACCGCCAAAGGAACCGGCAGCCTCACCAAATTTGTCGTTAACGTAAAGACCGCTCTTGCTGCCAATGACTTGGCCAAAGCCCAAGAACTTTGCGACAAACAAAAAGGTTCGGTAGGTAGCGTCGTAACTTCGGCCTTGAAAAAATATGCCGAAATGGAGAACAACACCGAATTGACCAAAGAACAAAAACTGGCCAGCATTCAAAAAGAGGTAGAAGAAGCCACCGCTCTCGAACTTCCGACCTTGGAAATGAACCTTGCCGTTATCGCCACCATGACGACCCTCGGTACCCTCGTCGGACTTCTCGGTACTGTGCTCGGTATGATCCGTTCGTTCGCCGCTCTTGCCACCGCAACCGGTGCTCCCGACTCGGTAGCCCTCTCGACCGGTATTTCCGAGGCCCTTGTAAATACCGCCTTCGGTATCGCCACCGGTGCCTGCGCTGTAATCTCTTACAACTTCTTCACCAGCAAAATCGACAAAATCACCTACGCTATCGACGAAGTAGGCTTCTCAATCGTACAATCTTACGCCGCTAACCACAGCAAGTAATTAACTTCCGAAACTGTACGATTATGCCAAAAGTAAAAGTAAAAAGGAAGAGTACCGCCATCGATATGACCGCGATGAGCGACGTAACCGTGCTTCTGCTTACTTTCTTCATGCTGACGTCGACTTTCGTTGAACCCGAGCCCGTACAAATTGCCGTACCGTCCTCTGTTTCGGAAATCAAAATCCCCGAAACCAACGTACTGCAAATATTAGTAGAATCGAACGGACGCATTTTTATGGGAACCGACCCGGGTATGCGAGTACCGATGTTGCAAGAAGTAGCAGCCGAATACGGTTATGAATTTACCGACCAAGAATTGGCCACCTTCCAAGCATCAGATTACTTCGGCGTACCTATTGCACAAATGAAATCGTTGCTCAACCTGCCTTTTGACTCTCAAACAGAGGTCATGGTAAAACAGGGAACCGGTATTCCTATCGATACCACGGCCAACCCCTCCAACGAATTCAAGGCATGGGTAAAAGCCGCCCGTAAAACCAACCGAGATATGCGCATCGCGATAAAAGCCGCACAGAACACGCCTTACTCCGAAATACACAAGGTAATGTCGTCTCTGCAAGACTTGCGCGAAAACCGCTATAACCTGATCACCACGCTGAAAAGTGTCTCCGGCGATTTTTAATAACTGTTAGAATGTAAGAAATTATGGCAGAAGTAGAACAAAAAGACTCCGGCGGCAAGAAAAAAGGTAAACAGAAAAAAATGAACATTCGCGTCGACTTTACCCCTATGGTCGACATGAACATGTTGCTTCTTACCTTCTTTATGCTCTGTACCTCCATGAGCAAACCTCAGACGATGGAAATCAGTATGCCGTCTAACGATAAAACGCTGACAGAGCAAGAACGCGACAAAGTAGCCGCATCTCGTGCTATTACCCTCATTCTCGGCAGCAACGACCGAGTGTACTACTACTCGGGAGAGCCCAACTATGAAGACTGGACCTCTCTGCAAGAGACCACCTACAAGGACGACGGTCTCCGTGCCATGTTGCTCTACCGCAACCAGGAAGTAGTATCGCAGATCAGAGAGCTGAAAAAAGAGAAAATAGACACCAAGATGTCCGATGAAGAATACGACAAGAGAGCCGCTGAAATCAAAGATTCCAAAACCGCTCCCATCGTCATCATCAAAGCTACCGACGACGCCACCTACAAAAACCTCATCGACGCCCTCGACGAAATGCACATTTGCAGCATCAACCGCTATGCCATCGTCGATATAGCCGAAGGCGACGAATGGTTGGTAGAAAACTACGAGAAGAAAGGTGAACTCACCAATCAAATCGACCGCGATCAAATGCAACAACAATAATTCACATTAAACTCGAACGAAAATGGCAAAAATAGATTTAACTTCGAAAGATTGGTGTGAATTGATTTTCAAAGATCGCAACAAAGCGTACGGTGCCTATGACATGCGTCTCGACACCCCCAAACGTCACAACATGGCCACCCTCATCGTGGTTATCGCCGTGATTTTGGTTATCACGCTCCCGATGTTGATAAAGTTCATCACACCCGAAAGAGAAAATAAAATCGTTGTAAACGAGGTAACCACGCTGGCCAAACTGCCCGAAGCCGAAATCAAACGCAACGAAGAGTTGCGCCCCATGATGAAGCCGACGACACCGCCGCCCCCCTTGAAGAGTACCATCAAATTTACCGCCCCCGTCATCAAGAAAGACGAAGAGGTAGGTGAAGAGGACGAAATCAAGTCGCAAGACGAACTGGCTGCCCGTGGTAATGTAGCCATCTCTATCGCCGACGTAAAAGGTAACGACGAAATCGACGGCCAAGACATCGCCGACTTCAAAGATTTCGTAGCCCCCGAAGTCGAAGAAGAGGAAGTCTACATCATCGTAGAGCAAATGCCTGGTTTCCCCGGTGGAGAAGAAGCCCTGATGAAATACATCAGAGACAACATGGAATATCCTGCCATGGCCATCGAAAGAGGCATCGAAGGCCGCGTTACCGTGCGCTTCGTTGTAGACAAAGACGGTTATGTAAGAGACGTTACGGTAATCCGTGGCGTACACGAACTGCTCGACCGCGAAGCCGTGCGTGTGATACAAAGCCTCCCGCGCTGGAACCCCGGTAAACAAAACGGTGTTGCCGTGGCTGTTTACTACAACGTACCTGTAAACTTCACCTTGAACTAACAAGAAACCTTTCATTTACAAAAGCCCTGCCCTTTCGGCAGGGCTTTTTTTGCAGAAAAATTCAAAACAAGAGACAAAAACAGCAGTCAACGAGCAAAAACAAAAGATTTTTTTACCGAAACACTGAAATCTTAAACATAAGTAACACCGAAATATTTCACAGGCCAAATTATTTCCCTATCTTTGAGGGCTCTAAAAGAAAGAAACGCCTTTCATTAGAGAAAACTTTACCCAAAACCTGAACATCGGGAAATGAACGAAGAACTCAACAGCAACAAAGAGGAAGCAATTTCCAAACCCAAAAGAAGCCGCGTAGGTTACCTGTTTGGCATCATCATGCTGGTCATATACCTCACCATGGCCTACATGCTGGCATTCACGCCTTTCTTTGAAAACTCCCTCGAAAACCCGGCCGTCCGTTACACTTTCGCCGCCGTATTTGCCACTTACGCCATTTTCCGCGGATACAGGTTTATCAAAGGTCAATAACAAGGAGGCCCGACATGAGACTTACCACCCTGCTTCTACTCTGCTGCGCGCTTACCCTCGGCAGTTGCAACCGCAACAAACAAGGCCAAGGCAGCACGCTGGAAAACACCACGACTTCGGGGGTCATCACCATCTGTGTCGATGAGACCCTCAAACCCATCATCGAAGAAGAAATCGAAGTCTTCGAAGGGCTCTACCCCAAAGCCAACATCATACCCATATACACGACCGAGGTTGAGGCATTCAACCAGCTCTTCAACGACAGCGTAAAACTCATTGTCGCCACCCGTTCGCTGAGCGAAGAAGAAATCAATGCCCTGCAAGCCAACAGCCTCTACCCCAAAATATCGAAAGTGGCCATCGACGGTGTCGCCCTCATCTGCCACCGCAACAACCCCGACTCGCTCGTGACCATGGAGCAGTTGCATGACATCTTCACGGGCAAGACCACACGCTGGGACCAACTCGACCCCAAATCCCGCATGGGGGAAATCGAAGTGGTCTTCGACAACACCAGTTCGAGCACCGTACGGTACGTCATCGAGAAAATCAACAAAGGAGCCGAGCTCAAAGGGAACATCAAGGCCACCCAAACCAATGAAGGGGTTATCGACTATGTAGCCAACGTACCCAACGCCATCGGAGTCATCGGGTCGAACTGGATAGGAAACGACAACGACACAACCAATCTGTCGTTCAACGACAACATTCAGGTCATGCTCATCAGCTCCGATCCGCTCGCTTTCAACGGAAACAGCTACCAACCCTACCAAGCCTATTTGGCCATGGAGCTTTACCCGCTGAGTCGTGAAATATACATGATATGCACATCGAACCGCAACAGTCTGCCCTACGGGTTCACCTCGTTTGTCAGCTCCGACAAAGGCCAGCGTATCATTCTTAAATCGGGAATCCTGCCCGCCCGCCAACCCCTGCGGGTCGTCAACGTGAGAGAGAACTTATAAGATAAAAAAAACACAAGAAGAATTTATTATGCAAAAGACCAAAACAACGTTAGCCTCAGCCCTCCTCTTTCTGGGAGCCGCTTTGACGCCGGCCATGGCACAAAACTACGCCGACGGTATCGAGTATTACAAGTCGGGACAACCCGACCGTGCCAAAATCATTCTCGAACGCACACTCAACGATAGCGAAACCAAACAAACCGAATCGTACTACTACTTGGGTGAAATTGCTTTTCCCACCAGCAAAGACTCGGCTCTGATGTACTTCGAAAAAGGTATCGCCGCCGATCCTGAATTTGCCCTCAACTACATCGGAAAAGGCAAAGTCATCATGGGTCAACCCGCCGGCACCGACGAAAAATCGATAAAAGCCGCTATCAAAGCCGGAGAAAAAGAGATGAAAGCCGGCCTCAAAATCAAAGGAGCAAAAAAAGACCCCGCCGTAGCTTTGGCCTGCGTGAAAGCCTACTATGACAACAATCTTCCCTACCAAGAGACCGTAGACAAATACTACGAAAAACTCTTGGCCGACTATGCTCCCTACTATGTATTCTTGGGCGACATCGAAGCTCAAAAGGAAGAATGGGGTGAAGCCTGCAAGAACTACGAGCTCGCATTCCAATGGTACGACACGACCTGTGTTGAAGCCTACATCAAATATGCCGGCATCTACTTCCGCATCAACCCCGACATGGCCATCGACAACGTGCTGCGCCTGCTCAACATGCGCCCCAACTCAGCCATCGCACAACGTGAGTTGGCCGAGTCATACTATCGCGCCGACAAATTCAACGAAGCCGTAAAAGCCTACGAGACCTACATGCAGAACCCCACGGCGTTCCAGACCGACCGTCCTCGCTACGCTGCCCTGCTCTACTACGACAAACAATATGAGAAATCGCTCTCTCTGAGTGAAGATTTGTTGCAGGCATTCCCCGACAACCTCATGCTGAAACGCCTTGTCATGTACAACACCTATGAGTTGAAAGACTATGTATCGGCCGTGCGCGCAGCCGAAGCCCTCTTCGCGACACCCGATGTCGAATTCAACAGCCGCGACTACATGCAATATGGCAAACTGCTGTTTGCTTTGGGTGAAAAAGAGAAATCGATAGCCGCTCTCGAAAAAGCCGTTGAGATAGACCCCACCCGTCTCGAACTCTACAAAGAGCTCATGACCACCCTGCAAAAGTCGGGCAAATACATGCGTCGCGCCGAAGTACAAGACCTCTACCTCAAACAACTGGTTGCCCTTGAACAAGACAAGACCCAAGATTACTTCATCGCCGGCCGTTACTACTACATGGCTGCCACAAGAGCCTACCAAGCCAAAGACACGATTGGCACCACAATCGCTGCCACCAAAGCCGACAGTTGCTTTGCCATCGTTGTGGAAAAAGCTCCCGAAGATTATCGCGGACACTTGTGGAGAGCTTCGTCGACCGCCCTGCTCGACCTCGAAAGAAAAACCGGTGTAGCCATACCGTTCTATGAAAAAGCCATCGAAGTGATTCTGAAAGACCTCAACAACACCGAAACACCTCCCACCGAGGCCGTTGCCGCCCGTCTCAAAGAAGACCTCATCGAAGCCTACACCTACATGGCCAACTTCGAATATGTAGCCGAATACGACAAATATCTCGCCATGACCGACGAACAAAGAAACACATTCAAATTCACCAACACGATTGAATGGTGCAACAAGATTTTGAGCGTTGACCCCAACCACGCTGCAACGAAAGAGTTTCTCAACATCATCTCGCAGTAATTCTTTCTCCCCACACGAAAAGAGGCATCAACCACGATGCCTCTTTTTTTGTACCTGCCGCCCGCATATCACACTTCTCCCAAGAGCGGCCGCGGTGTTGAAGAAGGGGAAAAAGAAGATTGTCGCCGACATCATCACCCACAGCGAAAGCACAAGGCAAGACACCCCCCGAGTATCGTGAAAACACAGGCAAACCGCGACATGGCCACAATCGAGGAGGCAGATAGGAAATAGATGGAAAAGGCCACCGCAGGCCGGCTAAGCAAGACAGAGTGGGGGAAGATATATATGAGAGAGGGGAGGGAGGGAGGGAGGGAGATAGAGATATATAGAGATATATATAGAGATATATAGAGATATATATAGAAATATATATAGAGAGAGATATATAGAGAGATATATAGAAAGAGAATAATAAAAAAGGGGAGAACCTTTCAAGGTTCTCCCCTTTCGGTATAATAAAGCAATTCGCTAAAAATTATTTGCAACCGCAATCACATTTGCCGGCGCTGCCAAGAACATCTACAATCTTGTGAATGTAGAGTTTCTTCATGTTCTCGCGAGCCGGGCCCAAATATTTGCGGGGGTCAAATTCGGCAGGTTTCAGAGCCAAAACCTCACGGATAGCTGCCGTCATGGCCAAACGGCTGTCGGAGTCGATATTGATTTTGCACACGGCCGAAGCAGCAGCTTTGCGCAACTGTTCCTCGGGAATACCGATGGCATCTTTCAAGGCACCGCCATATTTGTTGATGGTATCGACCTCTTCCTGGGGTACCGACGACGAGCCGTGCAGCACGATGGGGAATCCGGGCAATTCCTTTTCAACGCCTTCGAGTACATCGAAACGCAAGGGAGGAGGCACAAGGCGACCGTTGGCATCACGCGTACATTGGGCGGGGGTGAACTTGTTGGCACCGTGCGACGTACCAATGGAGATGGCCAAGCTGTCGCAACCCGTCTTGGTGACGAAATCGACAACTTCTTCGGGACGCGTATAGGTGTGGTGCTCGGCCGATACTTCATCTTCCACTCCGGCCAAAACGCCCAACTCGCCTTCTACGGTAACATCGAACTGGTGGGCATACTCAACGACTTTGCGGGTGAGAGCAACGTTTTCGTCATAAGGCAGATGCGAACCATCGATCATGACCGACGAGAAGCCCATGTCGATACACGACTTGCACAACTCGAAAGAATCGCCGTGGTCGAGGTGCAGCACGATTTCGGGTTTTTCACAACCCAGCTCTTTGGCATAAGCCACAGCCCCTTCGGCCATGTAGCGCAACAGGGTCTGATTGGCATACTGACGAGCTCCCTTGGAGACTTGGAGAATTACCGGCGATTTGGTCTCGACCGTAGCCTGAATGATAGCCTGCAACTGCTCCATGTTGTTGAAGTTGAATGCCGGAACGGCATAACCGCCTTTGATGGCTTTGGCAAACATCTCACGGGTGTTTACCAATCCTAATTCTTTGTAACTTACCATATTCCAATAGTTTTATTTAAGAATTGAATATTTTCCCGTTTTTATAACTATGTTTCGCAAATATAGAAAATAATCTCGGTATTCGATTCCCGATTTTGACGAAAAAAAGCGGGAAAATCGGATTATTTCGGGAACTTCTTGCGGAAGTTCGTTTTTTATCCCTACTTTTGTGAGATTTAAAAGCAAAACACGTCAACCCAAGAGTTTGTTTGACATTTTTAGAAACATAGATTTTTATTTAAGTACGAGAACGAATGAGAAAATGGCGCATTGAAGATTCGGCCGAGTTGTATAATATTACCGGCTGGGGATTAAAGTATTTTTCCATCAACGAAAAAGGACATGTGACGGTAACACCCAAAGAAGGTGCCGCCGCCGTCGACCTGAAAGAGCTGATGGACGAGCTTCAAGTAAGAGACGTCCCGGCTCCCGCCTTGATACGTTTTCCCGATATTCTCGACAACCGCATCGAGAAAATCTCCCATTGCTTCAAACAGGCTGCCAACGAATATGGCTACACGGCTCAGAACTTCATCATCTACCCCATAAAGGTGAACCAAATGAGCCCCGTCGTGGAAGAAATCGTAAGCCACGGCAAGAAATCGAACATCGGCCTCGAAGCCGGTTCCAAACCCGAGCTGCATGCCGTGCTCGCCATCAACATCGACGCCAACTCGCTCATCATCTGCAACGGATATAAAGACGAGAACTACATCGAGTTGGCTCTGTTGGCTCAGAAAATGGGCCGTCGCATCTTCCTCGTGGTCGAGAAACTCAACGAGCTGCACCTCATCGCCTCCATAGCCAAGCGGTTGAAGATACGCCCCAACATCGGTATCCGCATCAAACTGGCCAGCTCGGGTAGCGGCAAATGGGAAGACTCGGGAGGCGACGTGAGCAAGTTCGGCCTCAATTCGAGCGAACTGCTCGAAGCACTCGACATTCTCGAAAAAAACAAGATGCAGGACTGCCTCAAACTCATTCACTTCCACATAGGCAGCCAAGTCACCAAAATACGCCTCATCAAAAACGCCCTGCGCGAAGCCTCGCAATTCTATGTGCAACTCTACAAGATGGGGTACAACATCGAATTTGTCGACATCGGGGGCGGCTTGGGCGTCGACTACGACGGCACCCGCTCGTCGACGAGCGAGAGCAGCATGAATTATTCGATACAGGAATATGTCAACGACTCGATATGGACGCTGGTCGATGTCTGCACCAAGAACGGACTGCCTCAGCCCAACATCATCACCGAATCGGGGCGCTCTCTCACCGCCCACCACTCGGTGCTGATATTTGAAGTGCTCGAAACGACGACCTTGCCCGAGTGGGACGAAGACACCGAAATATCCGAGACCGACCACGAGCTGGTGCGCGAGCTCTACAACTCGTGGGACAACCTCAACCAGCCCCGCCTCATCGAGACTTGGCACGACGCCCTGCAAATCAGGGAAGAGGCCCTCGACCTCTTCGGTCTGGGGCTCATCGACCTGCGCACACGGGCGCAAATCGAACGCCTCTTTTGGTCGATTGCCCGCGATGTCTACGACATGGCCAATGAGATAAAACATGCCCCCGAAGAGTTGAAGAAAATCGCCAAGATGTTGCCCGACAAATACTTCTGCAACTTCTCGCTCTTCCAGTCGCTGCCCGATTCCTGGGCCATCGACCAGATTTTTCCCATCATGCCCATCAGCCGGCTCGACGAGAAGCCCAACCGCTCGGCCACGCTGCAAGACATCACCTGCGACTCCGACGGAAAAATCGACAACTTCATCTCGACCCGCAACTTCAACTACCACCTGCCCGTGCACACGCTCAACAACAAAGAGCCCTATTACATCGGCGTGTTCCTCGTAGGTGCCTACCAAGAAATCCTTGGCGACCTGCACAACCTCTTCGGCGATACCAATGCCGTGCATGTGAGCGTATATAAAGACCACTACGAAATAGACCAGGTCATCGACGGCGAGACCGTAGCCGAAGTGCTCGATTATGTGCAGTACAACCCCAAGAAAATGGTGCGCAGCGTCGAAACGTGGGTGACCAGTTCCATGAAAAGCGGCGTCATCACCCCCGAAGAGGGTCGCGAATTCCTGTCGAACTACCGGTCGGGCCTTTACGGATACACTTACCTCGAAAAAGACTGATCGGCCATGTCCGAAAACGAACCCGGGACACAACGATACTTCATATACCTCGCCTATGACGGTACAGCCTACCACGGCTGGCAACGGCAACCCAACGGTCTCTCGGTGCAAGAACGCATCGAAGAGGCTTTGTCGCTGCTTCTGCGCCGGGAGACAGCCGTCACGGGCGCCGGCCGCACAGATGCCGGCGTACATGCCCGCCTGATGGTGGCCCATGCCGACCTCCCCACCCTCCTGCCCACACCCGAAGAGTGGGTGCACCGGCTCAACCGACTGTTGCCCTCCGACATCGTCATCTACCGCATCTGCCCCGTGAGGGCTGACGCCCACAGCCGCTTCGACGCCCTGTCGAGGACTTACCACTACTACATCGCCTGCCGGAAAGACCCTTTCCAAGGGAGGTACCGATGGGTCATGGACGGGAAACGGCTCGACATCGACCGCATGAACGAGGCCGCCTCGCACTTGCTGCGACACACCGACTTCACCAGTTTCAGCAAACTGCACACCGACGTAAAGACCAACAACTGCCGCATCACCCGTGCCGGGTGGTCGCTCACCGGCAACGACCTGGTCTTTGAAATCACCGCCGACCGTTTCCTGCGCAACATGGTGCGAGCCATCGTGGGCACCCTCGTCGACGTGGGCCGCGGCAAACTGTCGGTAGCCGACTTCTGCGCCATCATCGAGGCGCGCGACCGGTGCAAAGCCGGCACATCGGCACCCGGGAATGCCCTCTTCCTCACCGACATCACCTATCCCGAAGAACTGTTTTTACGATAAAAAAGATTTGTCATGTGGTTGATTTTTGCCTTCATCTCGGCTGCCTTGCTGGGCATGTACGAAGTGTTTAAAAAATTGGCGCTCAACAACAACGCCGTCCTACCTATACTTTTTCTCAACACGGTCTTTTGCAGTCTGCTCTTCTTGCCGGCCGTGCTGATTTCGAGATTCGCGCCCGAGGTGCTTCAAGACACCCTGTTTTTCGTGCCCAAGGCCGACTTTGTGACACACCTCTATGTGATGCTCAAAGCCGTCATCGTGCTTTCGTCATGGACCTTCGCCTATTTTGCCATGAAGCACCTGCCCATCACCATCGCCGGCACCATAAAGGCTTCGCAACCGGTACTCACCCTCTTGGGGGCGCTGCTCATCTTCGGCGAACGGCTCAACCTCTACCAGTGGATCGGCGTCATCGTGTCGATTATCTCCTTCTTCATGCTCTCCTCGGCCGGGAAGAAAGAGGGCATACGTTTCAGCCACGACAAATGGATTTACTACATCGTGCTGGCCACCATCACGGGCGCCCTCAGCGCACTGTATGACAAATACCTCATCTCGAACGGATTCGACCGCATGGTCGTGCAGGTGTGGTACACCTACTACCAAATGGTCATCATGTTCTTTATCCTTCTCATCTGGTATAAGAAACGCAACGAGACCACCCCGTTCCAGTGGCGATGGAGCATCTTCTTCATTTCCCTATTCCTCGTGGCAGCCGACTTCATCTACTTCTACGCACTGAGCTTCCCCGACTCGATGATTTCCATCGTCTCAATGGCACGACGCAGCGGCGTGGTCGTGAGCTTCCTCTTCGGCGCCCTCTTTTTCCACGAGAAAAACATACGCAGCAAGGCCATCGACCTGTTGCTCGTGCTCATAGGCATGTACTTCCTCTATCTGGGTACCCGATAAAGCCGCAGGGTTTTATAATCGGCTCGGCATGGCCAAAAGCAGGAAACTCCGTTTTCCCGTTTGTCTCCGCGCTCACCTTTCGTTATATTTTCAGCATATAGGATTCGGCTCGGCATAGCCAAAAGCAGAAAACTCCGTTTTCCCGCTTGTCTCTGTGCTCGCCTTTCGCTATATTTTCAGCATATAGGATTCGGTTCGGCATGGCCAAAAGCAGGAAACTCCGTTTTCCCGTTTGTCTCCGCGCTCACCTTTCGCTATATTTTCAGCATATAGGATTCGGTTCGGCATAGCCAAAAGCAGAAAACTCCGTTTTCCTTTTGTCTCTGCGCTCACCTTTCACTATATTTGTCCTCACAAAAAAGACCGATATGCCAAAATCCATACTCTTTGCCCTGCTCCTGCTGGTTGCCACGACAGCCTACGGCCGCCGCACCGTCGACGCATACTTCATCTCGGCGCCGACGCAACTCCTGCCGCAACTCGATGCCAACAACCGCAAAGACCTCATCGACTTGTTCGACGCCGGCCTCGAAAGCCGCATCACCGGGCCCTTGGGCAGCAACATCGAAATCGGCTCTATCGACGACCGTCAAATCACGGTGCATTTTTCACCCGCATCGACCCTGCAAATCGCTTTGCTGCCAACGGCCGACACCGTGGGGGTCATCGCCGTCATACACACCGTCGACCTGCCGGCTCCCGACAGCCGCATCACCTTCTATGACACACAGTGGAACCCGATAGAAAACGACGAGCTTTTCATCGCGCCCACCCCCGAGACATTCCTCAGCAAAGGTTCTAAAAAAGAGAAACGCCAGGCCGCCGGTCTCATCGACCTGCTTCCCCGGTCATACACCATCGAGGGCGACACCCTGCTGGCACGCGAATCCCTGCAAGAATACCTCCCCGAAGAGGTCTACAACCGCATCGCCTCCCTGCTGGGTAAAGAACCCGTCACCTACACATGGAACGGGAAGCGCTTTACCCGATAAATATTCCCGAAAGAAAGGGTGAGATTCTCAAAAATAATTCCGATATTTGCAGCCGTTTTGCGAATTAAGGCACAGAATTTGAGTAGAAAAAAAAGCTAAATTCGTTCGCCGAAAGAAGAAAAAGCTATATATTTGCAAACCAAAAAATTAAAAACGCTAATCATTATAAAACAAAAAACAATGACTAAGGCAGACATCGTAAACGAGATTTCAAAAAATACAGGAATCGAGAAAGCTATCGTATTGGCCACCGTTGAGCAATTCATGGAATCGGTAAAAGGTTCTTTGGCCAAAGGCAACAATGTATACCTGAGAGGATTCGGTAGCTTCATCGTGAAAAAAAGAGCCCAAAAGACCGCTCGCAATATCTCCAAAAGCACGACCATCATCATTCCCGAGCACAATATTCCGGCATTCAAACCCGCCAAAACGTTCATGAGCGAGGTAAAATAATGTCACCTTTCCTTTGAGCAATCAATATTATTAACATATAAACGCTTATTACCATGCCTAGCGGAAAGAAAAGAAAAGGCCATAAAATGGCAACTCACAAACGTAAAAAAAGACTGAGAAAAAACAGACATAAGAAGAAAAAGTAAACTTTTTCGACTTCTTATCTGTAATAAGACAAACAAAGGACAGACTCCTGACTCGTTCAAGAGTTTGTCTTTTGGCTTTTAAGAACAACAATCTGTTACCGTCAAGTCACCTAAAAACAATCCCGAAGTGTCAAGCGAATTAGTCGTAGACGTACAACCCAAAGAGGTATCCATCGCGCTGCTCAACGACAAGCGGTTGGTCGAGCTGCAAAAAGAGCCCTGCAACATTACGTTCGCATTGGGCGATATCTACTTGGGTAAAGTCAAGAAACTGATGCCGGGACTGAACGCTGCTTTTATCGACATAGGTTACGACAAAGACGCATTTCTTCATTACCAGGACTTAGGCCCGTTCTTCACCACGAGCGCAAAATTTACCAAGCAGTCGCTCTCCGACCGCAAACACACGCTCTCCCTGCCCAAATACAAGTTGCAGAAAGAGCTCGAAAAAGAAGGAGCCATCAGCGACCTGCTCAGCGTAGGACAGGAGATTCTGGTACAAATCACCAAAGAACCCATCTCGACCAAAGGACCCCGACTCACCGCCGAGCTCTCCTTTGCCGGCCGGTTTTTGGTATTGATACCGTTTGCCGACAAGGTATCGGTGTCACAGAAAATAAAATCGAACGAGGAAAAAAACCGTTTACGCCAGCTCATTCACAGCATCAAGCCGCAGAACTTCGGTGTCATCGTACGCACCGTGGCCGAAGGCAAACGCGTTGCCGAGCTCGACAACGAAATGAAAACGCTGGTGAAACGCTGGGAAGACAGTCTCGCCAAACTGCAAAAAGCCAAAGCGCCATCGCTCATCTACGAAGAGACCGGCCGTGCCGTCGGCCTCCTGAGAGATATTTTCAATCCCTCATTTGAGAATATCTACGTCAACGACCCCGAGACCTTCCAGCATATCCACGACTATGTCAACATCATTGCTCCCGAATGCAAAGACATCGTCAAGCTCTACACCGACGATATTCCCATCTTCGACCACTTTGCCATCACGAAGCAAATCAAATCCTCGTTCGGTAAAACCATCTCATTCCGCAACGGAGCCTACCTCATCATCGAACACACCGAAGCCCTGCATGTCATCGACGTCAACAGCGGCAACCGTTCGAAACCCAACTCCGACCAGGAAAACACCGCCTTCGAGGTGAACATGGCCGCCGCCGAGGAGATTGCCCGGCAACTGCGCCTGCGCGATATGGGCGGCATCATCGTCATCGACTACATCGACATGGACAATGCCGACAACCGGCAGAAGCTCTACGACCGCATGAAAGAGCTCATGGAGAGCGACCGTGCCCGTCACAACATTCTGCCGCTCAGCAAATTCGGCCTCATGCAGATTACCCGTCACCGCGTGCGTCCCGCCCTCGACATCACGACCGACGAAGACTGCCCCGTGTGCAACGGCAAAGGCAAAATTCCCCCGTCGATACTCTTTACCGATCGTCTCGAAGCAAAAATCGCCTTCTTGGTGAAAAAATTCAAAGTGAAGAAATTCGCCTTGCATGTCCACCCGTACATCGCAGCGTACATCACCCAAGGGTTCTTTTCCCTCCTATGGAGATGGAAAAACAAATATACCCGTGGGGTCAAACTCATTCCCAATCAGTCTTTGGCCTTGCTCGAATATAAAATATACGACAGCGAAGGTCAGGAAATAGACCTCAAAGAAGAGATTGAAATCAAATAACCGCCCTTCTCTTTGCCCTATACACAACAGCGGCCCGACGATTGACACGTCGGGCCGCTGTTTTTCTCTTATCAGAACAAGTGGCACCGTGCAGGAAGGAAAGGTCGGGGCAGACCCTCAGAAGGGGGCGGCTGTAAGACCCGGCAGAAGGTCAGATGCGCTGCAAGACCAACTCGATAAGCCCTTCGACCGAACCTTTGTAGCCGGTATCGGCTTCTCCGGCAAGGCGGTTGGCAATGATGCAGCACACCGTCATGGCACGGTGTCCCATGAGGCGCGACAGTCCGGCCAGCGCCGAGCTCTCCATCTCATAATTGGTTATCGTGCGCCCGTGGTAGCGGAAAGCCTCGATCTTGCGGTTGAGGTCGGGGTCGGCCGGTGCGAGACGCAACTCGCGCCCCTGCGGGGCATAGAAACCGTTGGCCGAGATGGTGATGCCCCGCACCATCTCCTCGCCGGCCACGCGGGCCACCAGCTCGGCATCGGCATCGACGACGTAGGGCGCCGCCCACTGGCGATTCCAGCTCACAAAGTCGCAGAACGCCCGTTCGAAATCGAGGTCGCTCACCGCGTCGCGCCCGGCATAGAAATTGAGTACACCATCGAATCCGATGGATTTCTCGGCCACGACATAGGTACCGATGGGCACATGAGGCTGCAAGCCGCCCGAGGTGCCTATGCGCACCAGCGTGAGCCGGCGCAGCGTGTCGCGCACCGTGCGGGTAAAGAGGTCGATATTGGCCAGAGCGTCGAGCTCGTTGAGCACGATGTCGATGTTGTCGGTACCTATGCCGTGCGAAACAACCGTGAGGCGTTTACCCCGGTAGCTACCGGTTATCGAATGGAATTCCCGGTTGCTCACTTCGCATTCGCGTTCTTCGAAAAACGAAGCTACGGTATCGACACGACCGGGGTCACCGACAAGTATCACCTTGTCGGCCAACTGCTCGGGACGGAGGTGGAGATGGAAGACCGACCCGTCGGCATGAAGGATAAGTTCGGAGGCAGGAATCTGTTTCATGGTCATCACACGTTTATTGCCTAAATATAATACTTTCTCCGCTATCCGCTTCTTAAAAATGCCTTAAAATCGTTCCATTTCATGCTGCTCCATGGCAAGATCCAAGGAACAAAGTTGGCATAAAGCCTCCTTTCCTAAAAGGAATCTTCCGCAATACCTCTTCGGGGTACCCGATACAGATTACACCCTTCGGAAACAACATGAGCCGGAGACACCTGAAAAAAGGTCTTCTTAAATACTTATATATACAGACAAACTTCTCGGAATAATAATTTTGGAAACGACATACTCAATAAAACCGGGAAAAAACAGAGAAAATTCAGAATATATCATATATTTGCATATATAACCAAAATATGGAGCTATGAAAAACTTTGCTTTGAAAACTGTTCTTTTCGTGTGCTTATTCGCCGGCATGACCGCCACAGCGCAAACACAAGCCAAACTGTCGCACGGAGAAATACTCGAAGTGCGCATTATCGACGGATTCGACGGTAAAAACGTTCCCCAAGCCATCAACGCCGTCACCGACACCGACATCAAAGACCCCGTCACCCGGCAGACGATTATTCGTCGAGGCACTCCGGTGAGAATCGAGGCCAAAGTAGAAAAGCCCAAAGGATTGGGTCGAGAAGGGAAAATCCGGCTGAATCTTCTTTCCGTACAGGCTGTTGACGGACAAGACATCAGGTTGTCCCGAACGGTCGAATACACCGGAAAAAAACGTCGTGGACTGGCTCTCGGTCTGGGTATCGGACTCCCGCTGGGGACCTTCTGTCTGCCCTGCTTTGCCTGCCTCGCCATCAAGGGTTTACCCGCCGAAATTCCCTCGGGCGAACTTATCACCTACGTTACCGTACAAGGCGACTACACCGTCACAATTCCATAGTATCCGACAGATTTCCATTTTTCATGGCCGGCCCCGAGGGTCGGCCATGAAATTTAAAATAGGGGTTCCAAAGCAATAAAACGGCCGTTTCTCCGTATATTTGTAGACACGGGAAAGGTCGAGGCAAAAATACAATCGGGGGATTCACTCCCCTTTCTTACTTTGTCTTTCTCCTTATCCTCCGTGAATGGCACGATTGATTTTAAAATGAGGCATTGTATTCCGCTCCTGTTTTCGGTGATCTTGCTCTCGCTCGTCTACGGGTGCGGAGCCAAGCTAAGCACGGCCAATGCCCAATATGAGCGGGGAGAATACTTCGCCGCAGCCACCACCTACCGCAAAGTCTACAACAAGACCCCGGCCAAGGAACGCGCCAAACGGGGACAAATCGCTTTCCGCATCGGCGAGTGCTACCGACGCCTCAATGCCGCCCCCCGCTCGGCGGCAGGCTACCAAAACGCCGTGCGTTATGACTACCCCGACAGCACCGCGCTCTTCTACCTGGCTCGCGCCATGCAGATGCAGGGCAAATACAAGGAGGCTCAAAAAAATTACGAAGCCTTCCTCGCACTCAAACCCGACGACCGCATGGCCGAAAACGGCTTGCAGGGCTGCGAGGCTGCTCCGGGCTGGAAAGCCTCTCCCACCCGCTATGTCGTGAAACGGGCCAATCTCTTCAACTCGCGCCGCAGCGAGTGCGCCCCCATGTTCCTCGGCACCGACAATGACCTGCTCTACTTCTGCTCCACCAACGACAAAGCCTCCGGCGACAAGAAAAACGATATTACCGGACTGAAAAACAACGACATATTCTTCTCCAAGAAAGACGAGAAAGGGGCTTGGCAACGACCCGAACCGGCAGAGGGCGGAGTGAACACCGAGAACGACGAAGGCATCATCTCCTTCTCGCCCGACGGCAACACCATGTACCTCACCCGGGCACGCCACGAAGAGGGAGTAAACACATCGGTCGAGATATGCACCTCCTCGCGCAACGATGCCCAGTGGAGCGAGCCGCAACTGTTCCAGATAACGGGCGACACCCTTTCGGCCTTTGCTCACCCGGCCGTCTCGCCCGACGGGAAATACCTCTACTTCGTGTCGGACATGCCCGGCGGCTATGGCGGCAAAGACATTTGGCGCATCGACCTGACCGAACGCGGCACCGGGGTCGAGAACCTCGGCGTGCAAATCAATACGCCCGGCGATGAAATGTTCCCATATATCAAGTCGGACAGCACCCTCTATTTCGCCTCCGACGGCCACCCGGGCATGGGCGGGCTCGACCTCTTCAAAGCCACGATGAACGAGTTCGGCGTGTGGAAAATCGAGAACCTCGGCTACCCCATCAACTCGGCCGGAGACGACTTCGGCATCACCTTCGAGACAGGACGGGAAGCCGGCTTTTTCAGTTCCAACCGCAACGACGCCCGCGGCTATGACCACCTATACAGTTTCGAACTGCCGATTATCGAAGTGTGGATTACCGGACTGGTCATGGACCAGGACGAGGAACCCATACCCAATGCCATCATTCGCATCGTGGGGAAAGACGGGTCGAACCAAAAAGCCTACGCCAAAGAAGACGGCACCTACAAATTCCGCCTCGACCTGGGCATCGACTATGTGATGATGGCCGGGTGCAACGGGTATCTCAACTCCCGGGGTGAATTTACCAGCGATGCCGAAGAGCGCGACGAGACCTACGGCCTCGATTTCATACTGGCGGCCATCAACAAGCCGGTGATTGTGGAAAACGTGTTTTACGAGTTCGACCGCGCCGATGTCACCCCCGAGTCGGCTGCCGCCCTCGACGAGATTATACAGATGCTCGAAGACAATCCCAACGTGTCGATAGAGTTGGGTGCCCACACCGACATGAAAGGCAACGAGACCTACAACCTCGGCCTGTCGGAGCGCCGCGCCAAAGCCGTGGTCGACTACCTCATACAACACGGTGTGGCCGCCGACCGGCTAACACCCAAAGGCTACGGGAAAACGCAACCCCGCACCATTACGCGCAAGCAGGCTCGCGACTATCCCATGTTCAAAGAGGGGGACGTACTCACCGAAGAGTATATCCTCGCCCTGCCGCCCGAACAACAGGAAATCGCCAACGCCCTGAACCGCCGCACCGAGTTCCGCGTGCTCGACACCAACTACCGTCTCATGTAATCCTTCAAAACATTATGCTCTCCATTCTCATACCGACCTACAACTTCGACTGTTCGGCCTTTGTGCATGAACTCGCCACACAGGCCGATGCCTTGGGTGTCGCCTACGAAATCATCGTCTGCGACGACGGTTCGCCCGACGAAAAGAGCAAAGTCGGGAACCGGGTCATCAACAACTGGCCCCATTGCCGATTTGTCGAGCTGGCCCGCAACGGAGGGCTGGCCCGCAACCGCAACCATCTGGGCACACTGGCACGGTACGACTATCTGCTATTTCTCGACAGCGACCTCATGCCCTGCGACGACCGGTTTGTGGCGCGTTATGTGCAGGCCGCCCGTCCCGACACGGTGATTGGAGGCACCATCAAATTCCGCGCTCCCGGCTGTTCCGAGGCCGACGCCATGAGCAACCTGCGCTATGTCTATGCCCGGGCCCGCGAAGAACGCACGGCCGAGGAACGTAACCGCACCCCCCATGCCCACTTTTCGGGATTCAGCTGCCTCATACCCCGAGGTGTGTTTGAGCGCATACGGTTCTGCGACACCCTCACCTCCTACGGTTACGAAGACACCCTCTTCGGCAAAGAGCTCGAAGCGGCCGGCATCGCCATGCGATATATCGACAACCCGGTATTCCACGACATCACCGACAGCAGCGCGACCTTCCTGCAAAAGACCGAAACGGGGCTGCGCAACGCCCTCCTCCACCGCCAACGCATGGAGGGCCATGTGCGCATTCTCGACATACAGCAACGCCTCAAACGCGCCGGTCTGCAACCGGCGGTGCGGTTGTTCTTCGCCCTCTGCGGGAAATCGTTGCGTCGCAATCTGTTGGGACGCCACCCCCGACTACGGTTCTTCGACCTCTATAAGCTGGGCTATCTTGCCCGTCTCGACCATCGTCTTTCCTCGGGTAAAGCGATATAAACACAGCGAGCGGCGCATCACATATATGATGCGCCGCTCGCGTATAGTCGGGTAAAGGGCAGAGCCCATCAGAAATCTATGGCCATGATATAGTCGTTCATGAAATAGCCGTTGCCAATGTCGAAATCGCCGCTCATCGCAATGTGCATGCCCATGTGCCGGTAAAAGTCAAGAGCCGGATTTTGACGGTTGACGTTGAGCTCGACCCGGCCGTGGCCGTCGGGGAAGAGACGGCGAGCCTCTTCAAAAGCCCGTTCTATCAGCGCCCGTCCCACCCGCCGGCCTTGACAGTCGGGACAGACATATATTTTTTGCAGATGCACCAACCTTTCACCCTGGGGCTCGATAGAGACATACCCCAAGGCATGGCCCGCGCCATCGTAAGCGATGAAAAAACGATGGCCTTCGCGCATCTGGCGGGTCAGACTCTCTTCGGAATACATCCAGTCATACATATAATCGAGCTGCCCGGGCGATAGTATCGCCCGATAGGTAGGATAGAACGTGGCATGCGCCATGTCGCGCAGCAAAGGAATGTCGGCCTCCGCGGCCGGTGTGATGCGTATATCGTTTGTCATGGGAGGAATCCTAATTCTTCAACCGGTCGGCCATCTCATCGAGCGACAGTTGCTCCTGTTCCCCGGTAGCCATGTTCTTGACGGTGATTTTCCCCGAGAGAATCTCGTTTTCGCCGACGAGAGCCACATAAGGGATCTTCTTGGCATCGGCATAGCCCATCTGTTTTTTCAATTTTCCCGCTTCGGGATAGAGCTCGGTTCGAATGCCCCGCGCACGCAAACGGGTCGTATAGTCGAGACAGGCATCGGCCTCTTTCTCGCCGAAGTTGACAAAGAGAATCTGCGTTGTCGAGAGCGAATCGGAGGGATAAAGGTCGAGCTGGTTGAGCACGTCGTAGATGCGGTCGGCGCCGAAGGAGATGCCGACTCCCGAGACACCCGGCATGCCGAACACGCCCGTGAGGTTGTCGTAACGGCCTCCGCCGGTAATGCTGCCGATGGTGACATCGAGCGCTTTCACCTCGACGATGGCGCCCGTGTAATAGTTGAGGCCACGAGCCAAAGTGAGGTCGATTTCGAGCGTGGCGCGCAGGGGCGACTTCTCGATGCGGTCGAGAATATACTCCAACTCCTCGATACCCTTCATGCCGGTTTCCGAGGCAGCCAGTTGCGAGCGCAGGGTGGCCAGTTTGGAGCGGTTGTCGCCTTGCAGCAGAATGATGGGTTGCAGACGGGCCACGGCCTCCTCATCGAGCCCTTTCTCGCGCAGCTCGGCGTTCACGTTGTCGAGGCCAATCTTGTCGAGCTTGTCGATGGCGACGGTAATATCGACGATTTTCCCGGGTGCGCCGATGATTTCGGCAATGCCACTGAGGATTTTCCGGTTGTTGAGTTTCACCGCCACCCGTATGCCGAAGCGGGTAAACACCTCGTCGATGAGGCGCAACAGTTCCACTTCGTTGAGGAGGGAGTCGGAGCCCACCACGTCGGCGTCGCACTGGAAAAATTCGCGGTAACGCCCCTTTTGCGGACGGTCGGCCCGCCACACGGGCTGTATCTGATAGCGTTTGAAGGGAAACGAGAGTTCGCCGCGGTGCATGACCACGAAACGGGCAAAGGGCACGGTGAGGTCATAACGCAGACCTTTCTCGCAGAGTTTCGACGCCAGGCGGGTCGTCTGACGGCCAGTCAGCTCCTCGTCGGAGAGGTCGGCGAGGAAATCGCCCGAGTTCAGCACCTTGAAGAGCAGTTTGTCACCCTCTTCGCCGTATTTTCCCATGAGGGTCGAGAGGTTCTCCATGGCCGGCGTCTCTATCTGCTGGAAACCGAAAAGGTGGAATACCTCGCGTATCGTATTGAAAATATAGTTGCGTTTCGCCATCTCTTCGGGCGAAAAGTCCCGGGTTCCTTTGGGTATGGAAGGTTTTGTTGCCATTATTTTTGCGATATGTAAGATGAATGCACAAAGATACGATATTCCGACGTTTTTACGGTCTTGTCGTTCCGAAAGTTTTCCACACGGGAAGCGCTTCCGGGCATCGGGTCTCTGCCGTGATGCACTCGTGGCACCACGAGTGCATCACGGTGCTCCCGGGGGAAAGACGAAGCGTGTGCCGCCTGTCAGCGTATCGTCACCTGCGTAGCCCCGAAGCCGTACTCCCGGAACGAGGCGTCCTGGTACTCGTAATTTTTGTATTTGCGCTGCAACTCTTCGAGAATGGCGCGACGCAGCACGCCGTCGCCCTTGCCGTGAATGAAGATGATTTTGCGTCCCTTCTCCCCCTTGTAACGGTCGAGCGTGTCGCGGAAGGTCTGCAACTGCAATTGCAACATGTCGGCATTGCTCATTCCGGCCGTCGTGTCGACCAGTTCGTGTATGTGCAAGTCGACCTCCACCGGGCCTTCCTTGGGCGCTTTATGACGAGGAATCTTACGAGGTTGCTGCGGCGTGTTCTTCTCCTGCATGGCCTTTTCGAGCACCTTGGCGTCGAGGGGGATTTCGACCGCGGGCAGGTCACCTTCGACAAGGGGCAATACCCAAGCCTTTTCTTCGAAGAAGTCGTTGGCACCGAAGGTGTGCAGTTTGTAAAACTTCACCGGGTCGATGCGCAGGAGTGCCGACACCGGCTCCTTGCAGGCATAGCCCTTGCCGCGCTTGTAGGCGAGTGCCTGCACCGACACGCGCCCGAAACGGTTGACGGCATCTTGTCCGAAACTCTCGACACACACTTGCACATTGGGTTCGAGCGTACCCTGCGCACACAACGTCCACTCGCCCGTCTCACCCGAGACGGCATAGGTATAGTCGAGGTAATAGTTGCTGTCGTTGATGAGATAGGTCTCAAACGTCGTCGAGCCCAAATGATTGACGGCATCGGGCACAAAAGCCAAGTAAAGGCTGAGACGCTCACCCGTGCGGGTCTCGACGAGCGGCCATTTTGGCGCCTCTTCGTCATCGGGACGGACAGCGGCGACCGGCTGCTTCACCGCACGGCGGGCCGGCTCCTGCTTGTCGGCAGGAACCACGCCGTCGTCCTGCCGGCGACCGCTCTCTATCACAACACACTCCCTGACAAGCACGGGCGTTTCAAACCCGTCTTCTTCCTCGACCAAAGCCACATCGCGGTCGACCCGGCGCACGATACCTCCGCCGACGGCGTTGAGGAAACGCACTTTATCTCCTACTTTTACCATAATCATTCGATTTTATCATGCAAAGATGCTTATTTTTGCAGAGATATTCAACACTTGTATATGCAAAAACCACAAGATATCCGCATCGACGACTACGACTATCCGTTGCCCGACGAACGCATCGCCAAGTACCCGCTCGCCCGCCGCGACGCCTCGAAACTGTTGCTTTACCGCGGCGGAGAGGTTTCGGAGTCGACATTCGACCGGCTTCCCGACTGGCTCCCGGCCGAAAGCCTGCTGGTGTGTAACAACACCCGTGTCATACAGGCACGCCTGCACTTCCGCAAAGAAACGGGCGCCCTCATCGAGATTTTCTGCCTCGAACCGCTCGACCCCTGCGACTACCTGATGTCGTTCCAGACGACCGGCCGCTGCGTATGGCGTTGCCTGGTGGGGAACCTGCGCAAGTGGAAACAGGGCCGGCTCTCGCGCACTTTGCAGGTCGAGGGCCGGGACATCACCCTCTGCGCCGAACGGCTCGACTGCACCGACAGCGAAACGCACGAAATCGCCTTTACCTGGGACGACTCAGGCATCACGTTTGCCTCGCTGCTCGAAGCCTTCGGCGAACTGCCCATTCCGCCCTACCTCAATCGGGAAAGCGAAGAGAGCGACAAAGTGACCTACCAGACGGTCTATTCGCGCATCGAAGGCTCCGTGGCCGCCCCCACGGCCGGCCTGCACTTCACCCCCGAAGTCTTCGCCGCGTTGCAGGAGAAAGGCATTCCCCGCCTCGAACTCACCCTGCATGTGGGCGCCGGCACCTTCAAACCGGTGAAGAGCGACACGATTGCCGGCCATGCGATGCACACCGAGTATATCTCGGTATCTCGCGAGACCTTGGTCGCATTGGCCTCGACATCGCGACGGGTCATCGCCGTAGGCACCACCTCGGTGCGCACACTCGAAAGCCTCTATTACATGGGGCGCACGCTGGTGCAACACCCCGATGCCACGGCCGAACGGCTCATCGTCGAGCAGTGGCAGCCCTACGACGACACACCCGACATTCCCGCCCGTGACGCACTCCTCGCCCTCGTCGACTATCTCGACCGCAACCGCCTCGACCGTCTCGTCTCGGCGACCCGCATCATCATCGTGCCGGGCTACCGTTGGCACATCGTGCAAGGGCTCATCACCAACTTCCACCAGCCCCGCAGCACCCTGCTGCTGCTCGTCTCGGCACTCATCGGCGACCGTTGGCACGAAGTCTACGACTATGCCCTCACACACGACTTCCGCTTTCTCAGCTACGGCGACAGTTCCCTGCTCCTACCTACCGAACCTTCACACCCATGACCCACGAACCGACACAGCATGTCTTAGGCCGACAAGTGGCCTATCCCGACCATTATGCGCCGGAGGTACTGGTACGGGTCGACCGTGCCGATAACCGCGAGGCGCACGCCATCGACACCGCCAGCCTGCCCTTCACCGGCTATGACCTGTGGAACGCATACGAAGTGAGCACCCTCACCGAGGGTGGAGCTCCCGTGAATCTCATCATGCGGTTGCTTTACCCGTGCGAGAGCCGCTACATCGTCGAGAGCAAATCGCTGAAACTCTACCTCAACTCCTTCAACATGACCCGTTTCGGGGGGAGCACCGACGAAGCGGCCCGCCACATCTCCACCACGGTGGCTCGCGACCTCTCGACGCTGCTCGAAACCCGGGTCGAAGTCGTTGTGGAGTCGCCCCGCGAAGCTGAGGCGCACACGGCAACATCGCCGGGCCGGCTCTGCACGCCTCCTGTCGAGTGGTCCTACTG
Source organism: Candidatus Caccoplasma merdavium (assembly GCA_018715595.1). NCBI lineage: Bacteria > Pseudomonadati > Bacteroidota > Bacteroidia > Bacteroidales > Bacteroidaceae > Candidatus Caccoplasma > Candidatus Caccoplasma merdavium. Next base: position 28,423 of record DVLI01000008.1, read on the forward strand.
GGGTGTTGACGATTTGGAGGAGTACCCCCTCTCCTCATACAAAGAAGACATTTCCTTATTGGGTACCGGCACCGGGAAAGGAATCCTGCAAGGCATGACCGACCTGCTGCGCAGCCGCTGCAAAATCACTTCACAACCCGACTGGGGCGACCTCTACCTCTACATGCGGGGCAACCGGCTGCCCTCGGTCGACGCCCTGCTGCGTTATATCGTCTCGTTCCGCGACGAGAACCATTTCCATGAAGAGGTGGTGGAGATGATTTACCAGGCCCTTTGGGCTCATTTCGCCCCCGAAGAGTTGCTGGTCATGGCTTTCTACACACGCCGCGGCGGCATCGACATCAATCCCGTGCGAGCCAACCGCCCCGAACTGATAGGACGCCTTGCCCCGCACATCACCCGCTTTGCCCATGTGGCCGTGAAGTCTCCCCGCCAATAACCCGGCAGGCCGCGCGCCGCAGGAGATAAAAAATGACAGAAAGCCCGCAGCCATTCCGGCCGACGGGCTTTCTTTTCCATGTGAATAGGGAAGGCGGCGACCTCCTTCAACCGCTCATACCGAAAAGAGCAAACCTTTCCCCGTTGTCGGGGAAGAGGATAAAAAGCAAGCCGGGTGCGGAAATTCCGCACCCGGCTCTTATTCTTGAATGACGAGACCGAAAAGAAATCGGTCTACGCAATCAAATCATTAGTAAACGACAGCTTTGGCGTCTTTACCGGCCTTGATGTAATATACACCGTGAGCAGGCAACGTAACCGTAGCAGAGCCGTTGACAACAGCCTCGGAGGTAATGAGCGCACCGTTGGCGGCATAAACTTCCACGGTAGCGGCCTCGGCATTGCTTACCGTTACTTGGTCACCACTTTGGGCAACGACAAGGGCTGCGGTTTCGGCCTGAGCCTCTTCGATGGCAGAACCACCGGCTTCGGCCGTCACTTTGATGTTACCGATGAATTGATAGGTGTAGTATTTTCTCGATACGGGTTTTGCACCTTTATCGGTACCAGCCATACCGGGACCTACGATGGGAGAGTCGACGTCACCAATCCAACGTACATACACGACATCTTGATTCTCGGCAGCTGCCGGCAGAGTGGCGATGGCATCGCGCCAGCAATCGCCCACGGAGTCGATGGCGATGGTGGTAAGGGTGTTCCAGTTGGCATTGTCGAGCGAGTATTCCATCTTCGTGGTCTTGTGCATACGGGCTTCGGCCAGGAGGACGGCAGATACTTTCACGCCGGTCATGCCTTTGGTCGAGAATGTGATGTATGAATAGTCGGGATTAGGACAGCAAGCCTTGGTGAGTTCTTCCTTGTAACCGGCAGCAGCCTCTTCCTGGTCTACGGTAACAGAGTCGAGACGGCTACGCAAGAGAGCGGCCATGAAGAGAACGGGTTCTTCACTTCCATTGTAGATATAGGCTTTGTTGTTACGGCTTTGGCAACCGGTGGTATCGACATAAGCAAGGGCATCGGCCGAATACGTCATGATACCGAATGCACCAGGATTCCCGGCATTGGCGGCATGGTTGGAAGCAAACGGGAGGGTCACGGTTTTGTTGTTACCGTCTTTGAGTTGGCAGAAGTCCCACAACATTTCATAGTCGGCCGAAACGACATTGGCAGTGAGGTTCAGGTCGCCGGTAAGGGTAATGGTACGGTTCATTGTGCTCACACCGTCGCTCCAACCCATAAACGTATTCAAACCGTCGTGGAGGTCGATGCTGATAGAGATTTCATCGCCTACGAAATAAATGGCCTTTTCGGGTTGGATGGTAACCGTAGCCGTGGTAGAACCACCTTCGATCGACACATTCACAGTAGCTTTTTGGGGGAATTCATCGAGATACCAACGACCATCACCGATAAAACTTTTTTCTCCGGCAACGACCATATGATATTCATCGAGTTTCACACCTGATGTATAAGACTTATCGCTCTTCAATAAAGAAAAGTCTTTATTGGTGCGATCATAAAAATTATCCATAGTCATTTCAAGTGCGGCCAATGTATAGTTCTCTGTCGTATCAGCCACAATCCAAGAAGGCTCACCTTCTTCGTTCTTATTATTACCTGCTGACCATGAAGCATGCCCTTCAATTACATTGGATTTAGCAGATACCAGCCCCATAGTCATTTTTACAATCTTACTAACGTTGGTATTTGTCGAAGTAAGATTCAAATCATCATCCCAATCAGGGGTCAAAATAAAGTTATTATAGAGGTTGACTTGCGTATCTGCTCCCACAAAGCCATCCAACCAAAAATAGTTACAATCTCTACCAGAATGCAGCATGATTGTGTTATTATAAACATTAAACACACCCGAAGCCAAATCCAATGCATTGGTAAAATATCCCATGCGGAATATTGATTGTATATAAGGCATATCGTAGAATGTGTTATTTTTCAACAACACTTCATATACTTTCTGTCCCGGATATATCAAAGACCAACCGTTACCTTCGGTCGCAAATATATTGTGTATTTTGCTATCGCTGATTTCGAAATAGTTGATAGAACCACCCGGATAATAGACTTTTGTATCCCCATCCGTATATGATTTGGGTTCCAAACGATATAGCCCCCGAGGTGAATCACATATCTCGCAATGACGGAATACTACGGAATCCATGTCCGCGTACATCTTTTTGAAATAAAAGATATGACCACTGGTAGCCGTTACCCCACTGCGATAATGAAGCGAAAGATTTTCGAAATGTAAACTCAAATCACTACCGATTTCCGTACCATAATCATTCTTTTGTTGCTCCTCATTAAGGCCATCCAAAGTCTGTTTCTCTCCATCGAAACCAACGGCAAGACCCGGAAGATTATCAATATCGTCCGTCGCACCAATAAGCCAAATCTTACCGGCTTTCTTCATTTTTATACTTCCAACATTAATAATTTCACCCTCCGTTTCAGGTGCAATAACAATAGTATCACGAGAACCGATCGTGTTTCCCAGTCCTCCCCAAGCAGAAGTAAATTCTGCTTTGTCTTTTACTACCCAATGTCCAGCAGCCGCCTGAAAGGAGACTGCAGTTGCCATAAATGCGGCAGCAAGTGTAAAGATTTTTTTCATAACTCTGATGTTTTTATGGTTAGATATCTATCCATACCTTCGCTTTTGATGGCGAAGGTATGGTTTTTGATTTTTACAAAAGTAATCAATTTTATCGGTCAAGACAAAGGACGGAATCTATTTTCCTTCCAAATTCCAATCGACAAAATAATTGTTGGCAATCGATGCCCGCACCTTGGCTTGGAGGGCTTCGGGATATTTGGGTACGATGCGGTTCGAGACGATCGTATCGGCCTGGGCATCGCCTGCGGCTTTGTAACGCTCGGCCATCTTCACGAGATAGCTGTAAGACTTGCCTTCGCCGGTATATTCGAGCAGATACTCATCGGCCAGGGCAAGGTCGTAGATTTTGATGCGTTCCTCTTCGGTAATGGCGCGTTTCGCACCGTTCTCATCGGTCACATAGAAGGTTCCTGTCTCGTCAGGCACGGGCAAGTCGTGCTCGGCACCTTGGGCACACCCTACGATACCTACGTTGCCATAACCGCCTGATGTTCCAAACCAAGTGTTATATCGAGCGTCCCAACCCTCATCGACGGGCACCCCGTCGACACGACCTTCGGCAAATTCGTTTTCGAGGCCGTTGTTGAGCAAGGTCTTGGTCTGATGCCAGTTACCGAGGTGATTCTCGGCCTCGGCCAGGAGGAAGTGATAGTCATGGCCGCGATAGAGGACAATGGTGGGTTGTATCTCAAAGATATTGGTACGCAGATATTCGGGCGTATTCCCGCCCCGACGGCTGTAATAATACTTGGTAAAGGCTATCGAGCCGTTGATGGGATACATGGTCAGCAACTGCGTGTAACTGCGAATGTCGGTTTCGGCATAAGAGTCCATGCCATATTGGGAAGGTTGCAGGTAGAACCCGTCACCGGGATAGGCCGGGCAGAAGTATTGCACCAAGCGGTTGCGTTGGCCATTGTCATAGTCATACATGATACCCGAAATGAGCTGATAGTCATAGCCTACTTGCTCAGAGAAGAATATACTGTAATAGCTGTGCGTGAGAGGTATGCAAAGGTTATAATAGTAACCCGGAGTCTTATCGGAAGGTATCGTACCATCGACATTGAGATAGAGATTGTTGAGGTATTCGAGAATATTGTCGCGAATCCACTGCCAATCGGAGAGGCTATTGGTATAAGAGGCCCTCCACGAAAGGAGCTCGGCACGCATGAGCAACCACGGGGGAGTCAGGTAATTCCAGTAATCATAAGAAGAGCTTTGTGTCTCGGGGTCGATCCAAGCGGGCCAATCCATTTCGAGGTCGGCTGCATAATGATTGCCGTCGAGGGTGATGCCGTTGTCGAGCAACTCAATGCATTTCTCCGAAACCTCATACATCGAATTGAGCGGTGTGAAGACCGAAGCGTCGTTCAGGTCCTTGATTTCTTCGAGAGGGTCGTCGTAATAATAAGCCTTACCGTAGATGCGCCCCAACGTGTAGTAGGCCCACACCTTGATGCGCAAGGCGCTGCTCACGAGCTTGGGAAAGTCGGCAGCCGCCGACTCGCTCATCGAGCCGCCGATTTTCTTGTGATACTCTTCCATCTTGTCGAAGTAGTCGTTGCAAGCCGTGATAATCTCATAAAAACAAGTCGGGTCGGCATACTCGTTTCCGTCGGTCGGCTCATAATTATAGATGTCTTGCAGGGCAATGGGGGCATTCGGGGCTATTTCGAGGAAGTTGCAACGCGTGTCGGTGAGGAATATGGGGTGATCACCTGCATTCTGCATACGCGTCACAATGCCCAAGAACCCGCGGTACATCTCATTTTCGCTCGATATATAATCATTGACATTGAGAATATTATCGGGGTCGGTATCGAAAAAGTCGTCACACGCCGAGGTAAGAACCGCAAGGGCGGCGGTCAGGCACAATATGGAATATCGAAATATACGTTTCATGGTCAATTAGAAGTTTAAATTAAATCCGACTTTTATGGTGATGGGGAGAGCCACCTTGGCGTAGTCAAATCCTCTCATGCTTTCGCTGTAAGAGTAGTTGAATTCGGGGTCACTGCCCAGATAATCGGTCAAGGTGAAGAGGTTCTCACCGGTAACATAGATAGTTCCCGACTGACAGAAACGCAACATCTTGTTATCGAAATGGAATGCCAGCGTAAGGGCTCTCAGTTTGAAATAAGAGGCATCTTCGATCCAACGGTCGGAGAAGATGTTGTTACCCGAAGGATCACCATAGGCGGCACGGGGCATGTCGGTCATTTGGCCTTCGACTTGCCAACGGTTGAGCACGGCCGTCGACTGGTTATAGAAAGTCGACATCGACTCGGTCTGACGACGCAAGGCATTATAAGCCTTGTTGCCGACCGAATAACCGAAGTCGGCTTTGAGGGAAATCCATTTATACCGGAGAGTGGTGCTCACGCCGCCGAAGAAGTCGGGCGTTGCCGAGCCCAACGATACGCGGTCTTCGTCATTGATGATCCCGTCATGGTTTTGGTCGATGAAGCGGACATCGCCGGCCTGATAGGCTTTACCGGCGGCATTTTTAAGACCGGCAGCCTGTGCTTCGGCCGTGGTGGCATAGATACCGTCGGTCTGATAACCGTAGAACTCATAAGGCGAACTGCCCACCCGGGTTATCACCTGAGCATCGTCTTCGTTGTACGCCGTAAATTCGATGATGTCTTCGGTCTGCGCATTGCCCAGCGATTCGACCGTGCTCTTCACCGTGGAGATGTTGCCTGAAATCGACCAGTCGAAATTCTTGGTGTGGACAGGATTGAGGCGCAAAGCCAACTCATATCCTTGCGAAGAGATGGAAGCGGTGTTGTCGTAGTAAAGCGACGAACCGTAAACAGCCGATATGTTGCGGTCGAGCAACAGGTCGTAGGAATTGGCATAGAAGTAGTTGAATTGCAAATCGACCATGTGTTTATAGAGCGAGAGGTCGAGAGCGGCATCGAACTGCGCTTTCTTTTCCCATTCAAGACGGGTGTTGGGCACGTTGGAACGTACAATGGCTCCCATGTTGAAAAGGTTCGACGTCAGATAATAGTTCTTGGCGTAATTCGAAGAGAAGCGGCTGTTACCGGTGAGGCTCACTTCGGCCGAGAGATTCATCATGTCGATCCAGGAGGGAAGGGCTCCGGTATTGGCCGCGAAGAAAGTAAGGCCGGCCGAGGGGAAGAATCCGAAACGAGGCGCATCTACTCCCGATACCGACGAACCGTCGACAGAGAGATTGGCCATGGCCTTCACCAGGTGGTTGAAGGTGTAGTCGGCATGGAGGTAATAGCTGAGCCACTTCCACTCGTCATTGATACCGTCGATAATACGCTCGTCGAGATCGCTGGCCAAGGTCTTGTAATTGTCGTTGGCCGTATTGTATCCCGACTCAAAGTCATACTCGAAGTTCTTGGTAATGAAACGCAATCCGCCGTAAGCCTTGAAGTCGTGTATGTTGCCAAAGAGTTTCTGGTACATGGCATTCACGCCGTAGAAGTAAGACGACTGCTCGCGCACGCCTTTGCTCACATAGTTGAAGCCGGTGCCGTAGAGCTGGGGTACGATGGCCTTGTCGGTGACGCCGGGAACGAAGAGCGACTCCTCGGTGTAGTCATAGTAGATATTGAGCATGCCGGTGATGGTCCAGTTCTCGGTGGGTCGCCAGTTGAGACCGGCACGCACATTCACATCGTAAATCTTATCATCGCCCTCGACCGTCTCGACCAGAGCCAACGGGTTACTTACGTTATTGTAGGCATAGGTAGGATTGGCATTTACGTTCCACCCGTTGTATGTGGCGTAGTTGGGAAGCAAATTGCCATTCATTTCGCGCATGTAGGGATAGAGGTTGGGCATCATGAAATTCGATGCCAAGATGGGATTGGTAGCCTCTTTCATACCTTGCTCCTGCAAATCGCTCGAAATGTAGGCCAGGTTCACGTTGGTGAAAATGTCGACCCAACGGCTTACCATCACACTCGAATTGATCAACGTGTGGAAACGTTGTGTCGAGGTATTGTCGAGGATACCTCCTTCGTTGGTATAGCCCAAAGAGATGTTGTACTTGGCAATTTCGTCACCTCCTTCGATGCGGAAAATGTTATCGGTCACAAATGCCTTGCGGGTAATCTCCTTCGTCCAATCGATGTCATTGTCGAACAGATAACTGTAACTGTTTACACCGGGGTTGAGGAACGGATAGTCGGCTCGCAAATCGGCCGCACTCGAATAGCGTGTCATACCCACATCTTGCAGATAGTTGGCGTATTGCGAAGCATTGAGGGTGGGAATGCCGCTTTGAGGCATACTCACTCCGTAGCTGCCCGTAAAGGAGATACGGGTGTTGAGGTTATCGGAGGTAGCCTGCTGGGTCTCGATGAGGATAACACCGTTGGAACCCAACGAGCCGTAAAGCGAAGCCTCGGCGCCTTTGAGGGCGGTGATGCTCTTGATGTCGTTGACGTTATACCCGAAGAGGGCATCGCGGGAGTAGCCATTGAGCACGCCCGAGACATCGGTATTGTAGAGATAGGGAATACCATTGATGACCAACAGCGGAGCATTGTCGGCATTCAGGGTATGAATGCCACGCAGGTTGAAGAAGGCGCCTTCACCGGGCATGCCGCTCTTCTTGATGACTTGCAGGCCGGAGATTTCGTCCTGCCAGGCCAAATCGGCCGAGAGGGTATTTTTCATGTCTCGACGGTCGAGCGAAGCGTTTACCGCACTCCGGTTGTCGCGGCGTTCGCTGTAAAACGGGAACTGTGTCGTACCGGCATAATCGGAAAAGCGCTCGGGCACCAGAACAATTTCACGGGGAATAACGCCGCTTTTCAACGGATATTCACGCGTGTAAAAGCCTCCGGCCACGATGCGCAACGTTCCTTTCGAGAGGTCGGTGGTCAGCTCAAAGGCACCATTCTCGTCGGAGACGACCGAGCTCGACGTCCCCACCACCGAAACAATGGCTCCCTGCAAGGGGGTATTGTCGGTACTCACAATCTTAGACTTGATGCGGGTTCCCTTCTGGGCAAAAACCGGTAGGACCGACACCATGAGTATAATAATCAGGAAACTATATATTCTTCTCATAACACTGAATTTTCTAAGATTAATAGTTATTTACTGTCGGTCGCAAACACCAGTGGTACATCATCAACTGGGAAACGTTGTTTTTGGAGCGGTCGGTCGTACTCGTTATGATTGAAGCCATATCGCTCGACTCGACACGAATGCGGAAGTTCCCGTCTTGGGGAATATTCACGACAGCCACCTGATAACCGTCGGTATCGTAAGCCACCGACTTGGGATCGAGTTCAAACCAGGCTTGTGCATCGAATCCTTCGGGGTAGGTAATCGACAAAGGCCCATAAAAAGTCATTTCCGATGCACCGCCACGGTCGAAGTGGAAGTTCGACCCCTGTGCCGCCATACTCATGTCCTGCACCAACAGGCGGTCATTGAAGTAGATGCTCAACGAATAGGTGAGCGAGTGCTTGAAGCCCATGCGCAAGTTGTATTCTCCGGCGGGAAGATTGCACTCGACCAAACCGTAATTCGCATCTTCGCTGTTGTAGAGCAAACCGTCATACTCGACGCTACACAAATAATCCGACTCTTTTACACCGGCAGCGAACGACTCCTGCTGCGGAATAAGCAGGGCGAGCGAGTCGATGCTGGACGTCAGTGAATCGATGGCGGCCTGCGTCAACGAATCGGGCGACACGATGGTGCTCAACGAGTCGAGGGTTACTTGCGCCGAGGCCAGGAGATTGCGGCTCTTGGTGAGCGAGTCGGTGGCAGTAGCGGCCGAGATGGCCTCTTGCGTGGGAACAGCCGTCAACACATGATAGTACATCGTAGGCAGGGTCTCCGAAAGCGTGAATGAACTCTGGGCATCATTGCACACGAGCGGATTGACCCAATTGGTCCATCTGAAATATTGGGCTTTCTGCGCATCACTCATGGCAGCCCATATCTGATAGAATCTTGTCTTCACGCGGTAAATGACCACATGATTGGGAATCTTAAAATCGGACAGGTAATAGACCAAGCCATTGCTCAGCGTGTCGCATCTTGTCGGGTCGACGAGTTGCACCGACGGACGCCAGTAGGCCGAATCGGAAAGGTTATACTCTTCGAGGTCCTGCGATTCGTCGATGGTACGCACATATCCACCCACGGCATAGAAGTCGGGGGCTCCGGCCGACACTTCTTCACGGGAAAGGCGACGGTTGGCAAAACATGCCTCCACAATCCATTTCTCAAACTTGGCCGTGTCGGCAGCCGTCACGGCCCGGTTGAGCCAAACCGGCAGATTGGCGTAAGCATCGTTGAGGGCTTTCTCGATAAGAGCGTTGTTGGGCACGAACATCGTGGTGGTGAAGTTTTCCGAACGCATATTCCAATAGGAAATGCCGTTTTGGGTGTAACGGTCCATCAACGTGTTGCGTACCGAGATGACCGAGTCGGAATAATAGGTATTACCCATGTCGTCCACGCCATCGGGGGTACTGCTCTCGCGGTCGAAATATTCTTCTTCATAGCGAGCGACCAGATCTTTGAAAAGGGAATAGTCCTCGCCCAAGGATTTCAAATATTCATAAACCGATTCGCGGGGAATAATCGTTCCGTCGATATAGTAAACATAACCATTATCGGTCTTCACCTGCTTGTAGAGCTTGTAATCATCGATATAAGTCCCTTCTTCACGCAGGTAGACCCGCAGGTTCTTTTTGTCATAGAGGGTCTCGTAGCGGGTGAGTATGCCGAAATTCTCGGCAAACTTGTCGGGCGACACCGGGGTATCGGAGATGCTGTTCTTGACAAAAGCGGTATCGTTCTCAATCTTCGACATGTCGAGGTTGTCGTTCTCACACACGACGAGGGTATATTGTCCGTCGGCAGGGAGGGTTTCCATGATACCGGTTTTCTCGAAAAGCCCGGTAATCTCTGACAATGTGGGCTGGCTTTTCAGGTAGGAAACCACATCTCCCGAATATACTTCTATATCGGCCGACGCAGAGGTGATGTCGCGCACGTCGTAGTGGTCGTCCCACTTGTCGGAACATGATACGGCAACGACACTCAGGGCCGACAATATCCATGCTGTAAATTTATTTGTTCTCATAGTATTTAATCAATAGGCGTAAATTTCACATAATCCCACAACTGATGGTATCTTGAATTGGTCTTGGCATTGATGTCCATCATCGTTGCTTTCAGCGTATGCTTACCGGAGTTTTCAAATTCGAGCTCTTCCCACAAGGTAATCATGGCCGTCCCGTAAGTTGCAGCCGTGAATCCTTGCGAACTGAGACCCTTGTAGATGTAGGCATTCGACATCTCCTTGTCGTCGAGCGTGAAACGGGTAAGGCTACCGGCACCATAGAAATTATAGAGTATGGGGCTGCCGGCATAGCACAACTCCACTTTGTAACGACCCTTGATGATGGTCGGGGTTTCCAGTTCGACCCAACCGGCATAGCCGAGGTTGAGTTGCATGAGGTTGTTCATGTAAGCGCCATAATTGCTGACGTCTTTTTCGCGAGCGCTCTTGTATTTACATTTCAGGAAGCCAATCTTGCGGTAATTCGAATAGCTGGCCTTGGAAGAGTTGGCGACATAAGTCTCATCTTCGACAAAGGCCGAGACATTACCATAATCGCCGTCACGTTTGTCCTCGGAAAGGTCGATGGCCGTCTCTCTTGATGTAAGTGCCGAAGTGAAAAGGGCACCCAAGTTCTGGTCGGCGCCATAGTTGTTGACAAACGAAATAATCTCGGCGGTGTTGCAGAAGTCCCACATCACTGTTACAGGATCGGGTTGCCATACGGGGAGAATATGGTTGATTTTATGTATCAGGCCGTTTCGGGCTTCCATATTGCTGCGGAGTATCGTGGCACGCTCGTTGAAAGTATGCACGCCGGCTATGTCCTGGCAGGTAACCACCTGGTAGGTGCATTCGGTATCGAAGATATTGATTTGGCCTTCTTCGTTGAAATTGAAGAAATCGGCAATCGGTATCTCACGATCGAAGAAGTGGTAGGTCACATACTGGTAAAGGGCATTGGTGGTATCGGTATAGTTCGTGCCGGCACCAAGGTGTGCACAAAGGTCCGACACCGAGGTTATTCCCTCGGCGGCATACACCTCGTCGGGAACAGCCAGGCAGGTGAAGCGTATCGTATTGATAGACATGCTGCCGTTGATGTTGTAGGTGGTGTCGCTGATGCGCGAAACGACTTGGTCATATCCGCACAACTCGGCTGCCCCGATGAAGATGTTGTACTCGTCATAGGGACGGAGTTTTTCGAGTATCGTCTCGGCCAGCGGGTGAATCACATCGCCCATCGTAAAGACTTCGCCATTGGCGGTTTTCACGGCGGTGAATTTGGCCAGGCGGGCCTGGTTGTTGAGATAAATCGAGTCGGTGTTGTGGCGTGTATTGTCAAGTTCCGCATCATCGACATCGGTAATCGTGTAACCGAAGGCGGTGGAGAGGTATGACTGGAAGAGCGTCTGCGCGGGAATCGATTCGCCGCTCTCGGCATAGGTAATCAAAGACTCGTCGGAGAGGTCATAGTTGAGGATATGCACCTGCACAACGGCCCGGGCATATTCCCGGTCGAGTTCCTGCACCGAAGAGACGCCTCTCCATGCCAGGAATTCCTTCATGGCAGCATTGGTGGGACAGAATACCGTTGCGGTGGCATCGGCATCGTTCAGGGCGTTGTAGTAATCGGCATACTTCAACAGTTCGATCCACATCGAGAATTCATCGCTGTTCAGGGTAAGATAAGCAGCGCAAGTCATCTCAAGGGCATCGTTTGACGTCCTTATGAATGTAGTTCCCTCGTATGGATCTTTACAAGAGGTTATCAGTGTGACTAACGTCAGAATCAATAAAGAAAACTTTTTCATAGGTGACATCAATTATAGTAGGGGTTTTGTATTAACAAATCGTTCGCTTCAATCTCGGTCTGACTTATCGGCAAGAAAAGCGCATTGTCGTTATTGAGTACGGTACGCAACCACGACTCTCCGGCCTGTGTGTTGTATTTCAAGACGTTGTTGACAAGGAACAATTCTTTGTACTCGTTGTTGTTCCGACGTCCGAAACGGAGGAAGTCATACCAAGCCTTGCCCTCTCCCACCAATTCGAGCGTACGCTCATAGAGCACCAGTTCGAGCATGGAAGCCTCATCGAGCGATGCAACGCCAACGGGCGTAGCCTCGTATTCGATTTCGAGGTTGGAGCGGGTGCGTATCTGGTTGATAAGCGCCATGGCAGCGGCCTTGTCATCATCATTCTCACCGTGGCTGCGCAGAATGAGCGCTTCGGCTTTCATGAGCATCACATCGGCGACACGATAGATGATGTAATTGGGGTCGTAGTAAGAAACGGTGCGTTTGTCGGAGAGAGTCTGCGAACCGAGATATTTCCACACATACGACACGGTGGCCGACTCATAGGTGGTGGGGTCGGAGACATAATATCCGCCATACATCGTGCGCACGGCCTCTTTGAGATCCACGAGTGTCTCGGTGTACTCATCGCCGAACTCCTGGGTCAAGGCCAAAGAGATGCAATAATTGGCATCGACATCGACATCGTCGAAGATTTTGGGCAGCGTATTGGTCTGCTCCTCTTCGTAGTTCCATTGCAACTCAAATATCGACTCGTTGCTGTTTCCGGGATTGAACATCGAGAACCAGCTCGAATGGGTCGGGGTAGAAAGGAATGCGGGAGCATAGGGACTGTTCGATTCCAAGATGCCATCGCAATAGGTAATGGCAGCTTCATAATCTTCGGCCCAAAGGCACACATCGGCACCGAGGGCATAGAGAGCCCACTTGGTGGCACGCCCCTTGGTTTCCCAGGCGGTATCGAACGACTCCTTGGCGGCACCCGTCGCGAGAGCGGTTCTTATATCCTCGCGGATTTGCGCTATGATTTCGGCTTCACCGGCCTTGGGTACCTTCGTGGCGTAAGAGTCGTCTTCATAAGGCTCGGTAATGAGCGGTGCATCACGCCAGTTGCGCACGATATAGAAGTAACAGAGCGCACGCAAGAAATAAGCCTCGGACTGATGCGAAAGCATTTCCGACATCTGGTAGGTATCATCGACCTTCTGTGCATCGGGCGCCCGTTTTATCACCGCGTTGGCCACGTTGATGATTTCATAGAGGTCACACCAGGTACACAAGTCCTTATCGGTAGGTTTTACCTGGAACTCCTGCAACTTGCTCCCTTTGCTGGCATAAACACAACCGGCGCGCAACTCGCCCCAAGGTATCAGGTAAGGCACTACCATATCACGCAAGTAATAGTACCCGGCATTGAGCACGGCATCTACATCGGCTTTGGTCTGCCAGAAAGTTATACTCGGCTGTGAATTTTCGGGATATACTTCGAGCCAATCCTTGCAGGCGGTCGTCGAAAGCATAACTCCGAATCCCAAAGCGATTGCGGCATATTTTATATTTTTTATCTTCATAGCTTTTCCGATTAGAAGTTAATGTTAAATCCGAACGAGAAGCGGCGGCTGCGAGGCGTTTGGGCATCGTCTTCGGACAAATCTGTCACTTTCGAAGGAAGACTCACTTCGGGGTCTTGTCCTTTGTAGTTGGTAAAGGTCAAGAGGTCATAACCGGTAACAAATATATTCAGCCCATTGATTTTCATCTTCTTGCAGATATTTTTTGGTATGCTGTAAGAGAGCGAAAGCGTTTTGAGGCGGAGGAACGAGCAATCCTCGACGAAGCGGTCAGAACCCAGATAGTTCAATCCGTAGTTATAGAGCGCGCGCGGGATTTCGGTCTGATCGCCCTCGGTACGCCAGCGGTTGAGCACGGCGGTACTTTGGTTGTCGCGGTTATACATGGCCTCGGCGTCCATGCGGGCGGTATTGATAACCTTCTGACCCAAGCGGTAGTGGAAGAATATCGTCAAGGCCAGATTTTTCCACTTCACGTTGACACCACCACCACCGGTCACCATCGGGTTGCAGTTACCAAGGTAAACGACGTCGTTTTCGTCGATTTTACCATCGTGGTTGATATCCTCGTACTTGGCATCACCGGGGTAACATACATACGTTCCGTTCTTCATGACAATGGGCTCGCCATTGAGGTTATACATGATGTTGTTCTCGGCATCGCGGGCATAAGTATCTTCGGTATTCTGATATACTCCCTGGTAACGGAATCCGTAGAACGAACCGACAGCCACGCCGGTTTCGAGGCGTTGGGCATAAGAGCCGTTCGAGAGGGAGAAGGTCTCTTCGGAGAGGTTCTCGGGAAGTTCGAGAATCTTGTTCACGTTGCGGTTGATGTTGAAGTTGGCCGACACGGTCCAATCCTTGTTGCGGAATATTTCATAATCGATGCGATACTCCCAACCGGTATTGCTCAACTTACCCGAGTTGTAGTAAGCCAACTGGCCGCTCGAATATCCCACCGTAGAGGGAATCTTCACTTTGGTCTGCAACAAGTCATCGGTCACTTTATGGTAGTAATCGAAGGTCATGGTCATCTTGTTGTCCATGAAGCCGAGGTCGGTACCGATGTTGTACTCGGTCGAGGTCTCCCATTTCAGGTTGTTGAGTTGCATCGAGTTGGGAGCGATGGCGGCATTGGTGTTGTAGTTGCCGATGGCCGAGTAGGTTCCGATATAGGGAGCCGTTCCGCTGGGAGCGTTACCACTTTGTCCCCAGCTGGCACGGAGTTTCAACTGGTTCCACCAGTCGAGCGATTCCATAAAATACTCGTCCTGCATGTGCCAGGCCACACCCACGGAGGGGAAGATACCCCAACGGTTTTCTTTGGCCAAAGAAGAGCGGCCCTCACCGTTGACGGTAAAGCTGAACACATAACGGTCGAGCAGGTTGTAATTGATCATACCCACAGCACCCATGATGCGCGACTCCGAGGTTCCCGACCCGAGTTCCACGATAGAACCGCCGGCTACGGGGTCGGACATACCGGGTGAGGCTACACCGTAAACGGCTTCGGCCGAGTTGGAGCTGCGCGATTGCTCGGTGCGCCACAAGGCGGTAGCCGTGAGACCGTGAATGCCAAACTGACGGCGGAAGATAAACTTGTTCTCGGTTTGCAACGAAAGGTTGTTGGAATAACCGTCGTAGCTATAATTGGCGTTGCTGTTGTCAATCGAGAAGTCGCCGGCCGTCTGCGGCAGGAACTGACGGGTCTTGACGGTTTTGAACTTCATGGCCACCCAACCGGTCCAAGTCAAGCCGGGAAGGATATGGTAATTGGCCCGATAGGTCATGCGTTCCTCCCGTTGGTAGGTCTTGTTGTAGCTCTCATTGGCCATGATAATGGGGTGATAGTTCTTCTCACTTCCATAAGCACCCTGGAACTCTTCGGCGTTCTGACGAATGAAATAGTTGTCGGTAGGCAGGCCGGTGGCATCGTCGATCCAATAAGGGCTCTTGTTGGGCATCTTGCGCATAGCCTCGGAACGGACGTTGTCCAAATAGGGTTCATCTTTTTGGGTATCGGTGTAGGCAAACTCGGCATACATGTCGAACTTGTCGGAGAAGCGGTAGGTCAAGTTGTAGTTGGCCGTGATACGGTCGAGACCGGTTCCGACGCTGGTACCACCTTCGTTCATGTAAGAGAGCGAGAAGCGGTAAGTGGCTTTTTCACCACCACCCGACATCGAGAAGCTGTTATCGTAAATCCAAGCATTCTTGGTAATGGCCGAGAGCCAGTCGGTATCGGCATTATACTCATCGAAATAACGCCATGTGGGCATGTATCCGATTTCGGGGGTATCGAACAGCAGTTCGAGAAGCGACGAAGAGTTTTGGATACCTTGTGCATTGGCCGTGTTCCAGATGGCGTCTTGCATATAGGCCACATACTGGTCGCCGTTGAGCATCGGTATCGATTCGGGCTCGACTTTCACCGTGAACTTCGACGAGAAGGTGAAATTGGTTTTTCCGCGGGCACCTTTCTTGGTCGTAATCAAGAGCACGCCGTTGGCGGCCTTCGTTCCGTAAATAGCGGTAGAGGCGGCATCTTTCAATACCTCGACCGACTCGATATCATAGGGGTTGAGGTTCAACATGTCGGCAAAATCCTCATTGTTGGCCGTGTTGAAGTCGAAGCTGTCGTCAATGTCGGTCGAATAGGGCACACCGTTGATGACGATGAGAGGGTCGGTGTTTGAGTTCAAGGTCGCCGTACCACGGATACGAATCGAACCTTTGGAACCGGGGTCACCACCCGAGAGAATATCCACACCGGCGAGACGTCCTTGCAGAGCCTCTTCGATAGAGGATACCGGCAGGGTTTCCACGACACTCGACATGTTGATTTTCTGGGTAGCAGCGGTTTGTTCACGCACCGAAATACCCATGTCGGACATCTCGGCACGCTGGGCGGCCACCGTCACCTCGCCCAGCTCTTGCGAACTCGACTCCATGACGACGGTCAGGGTTTTCTGACCGGTGTAGGCGATACGCTGGGTTTCCATACCGATGAACGAGAACACGAGGGTTGCTGCACCGGAAGGAACACGGAGCGAGAAGGCACCATTGACATCGGTGGTCACACCGGTCAAGACACGGCGCTGGTCGTTCTCTATCGAGACGTTCACGCCAATGGAAGGCTCATGCTTTCCTTGAATGATTTCATATACTTTACCCGATATAAAGCCCGAATTTGTCTGTGCCGATAGGGTCGTGCTGAGAAGCAGGCACAGCAACAGAAGGCTAAACCGGAGCGGATTTGCGTTGAGAATTCTGTTTTTCATAATACCCCATTTATAAAGTGTACACAACCATCGTCAAAGACGAAGGGGAAATAATCATAATCACCAACAATGGCCACTTCGCCATTGTAACCGTCTTCGGCCACCTTCACGCTCATCGAAGAGCCGTTGTCATAGACATTGAGATGCACGGCAATCGTCTGCACGGCACCGTCGACAACCTCGGTGCGCGAGTTGAGGGTGATCAGGCCGCCTTCGGCCTCGGTATCCTCACCCCAGCCGAGGAAGGGGAAGTTCGATATGACTGCGGTGCTGAGCGGCACGAAATAGACTTTCAGGTAATCTTGCAAGGCGGCAAGGTCGGTCACCACGGAGGCGGCAAAGAAATCGGCCGTCGTAGCGTCGGCGTTTGCCGTCGTCGTGATACCGGGTATCTTACCGGCGACAATCGCCTCTTTTACCGCCCGGTTGGTAGGAATAAACATGAGGCAACTCTCGGTCATGAGGGTAAGAGACTGCGACTCCTCATCGATCATCTGACCGGTCATCAGCAACTGCATGAAGGCATTGAAGAGGGTGGTCTCATCGTTGCGGTGGGCATACATCATGGGGACGAAGTTGGAATAAAGCGCGTTGTCGAGACTACCCTCGAAAAGCTTTTGAGCACGGGTGCCGTCGTAAGAATAGGCACGACCGTTGGACCAATCCTCCCCGCGGAACTTCAACTCTTCAAATTCACAATACACATCGGCTTCGGTCGTGGCGTTGCCCGTGTAGGTGATGAGGTTGTTGAAAAGGAAACTGTTGGTAATTTTCCCGTCCTTGACATACCAGTAGAGACGATAGTCGGGAGAGAGTGTTCTGAACACATGGTTGCCCGAGAGCGGCAGCTCGGTGAGAGTGGTGGTAGAACCGTCGAGCGAAACGACATGGGCATAGACATAACGTTGCTGTGCCGAGCTCGAAAGGTTCGACATATTGATTTCCAACCTCTTATCATCTACCGCATCGTAGGTGATGCCGTTGTAGGCCATCTGCGTGTCGGAGGGATAGAGCACGATATAATTCATCTCATTGGAACAAAGGGTGCTGATGAGGTCGGAATTGCTGAGCATCATCTGGAAGTTGTTGTAACGCTTGTATTGGTAGGCCGGGCCGGTCACCGCATTGTACTGGGCAGGGGGCGTGAGCACGTCGCAACCATAAAGCGTGCCGTTGACACAAACCTTGCGGTTTTCCTGGGGAACGGCATCGACGTCGAAGTTAATCACCATGCCCGACGAGTTCTTGATGTCGCCACGGGTAATCTCCTCGGGGAAGACCACGGAGGCGGTATAGACACTGTTGACGAGAATATCCTGGATAACCGAAGTCTTCACCGAATCCCACACCACTTCGTTGCCGGGATAACCGGTTCCTTCGACGCCGAAATATTCCATATAGAAATTGTCAAGCGCCTCATTGGTAGGAGCGAACACACTATATGAAACCGACGAAAGGGTCGACATCTGCGTATAATCGGTCACCGGCCATTCACTGGCAATGTTGGCCATGGGAGCGCGGTGATAATGCTGGTAGAGGTCTTTCCCGTTTCCATAGTCGATGGTGAGCTGCTCGTCTTTCACATAATCGCTGTATACATCATAGAAGTCGAGGAAACGGGAGTAATTTCCACTCTTGTCCAACTCGGCATAGATGGTATTCAGCGGTTCGAGCACCTGATCGATGAGATAGACATATCCGGTAGCCGTGACGATGGAATATTCATCGACCGACGCATTCGACACGTTGAATCCATTGGCACCCGTCCACTGCGAATTGGGATAAAAATATTCATAGTTATACTGGGCATCGATCAACTTGGTCTGGAACATGCGATAAGAAAAAATCGGAAGGAAACGTTCCAAATGGTAAACATAGCCTTCAAGACCCGTGGTATCGTTTACCACCTCATAAGTAAGATCGTCCTGGCTTTTGGTGCGGAATTTATAATAAAGCCCGGCATTCACCATGAGCTCCTCGTCGGTCGCGCCATCGCCTTCATCGGGACGGAAATTGATCAACTTGCTCTTGTCGAACGAATAATAGAGAATGTGGAAACCGATGAGTTTCTTCACCGTCTCGGCACTGAGCTCCTCGATCGAATTCACGCCACATTCGTTTTTGAGATAAGCCGCAAAGGCTTCATCGTTGGGCGCCATCACCGTGTAAACACCCTTCCCTTGGAGAATGGGAGCATATCCGGCCATGTCGACACCTTTGAGGAAAATGGTGTAATTGCCTCTTTCTTGCAACGTTTCATAGATACTCCCTTTCAGCGACTCCGGCGTATCGTAATACGAGAGATTGTCCTGACAAGAAGTCCAAAAAACAGCCAAACAAAGCACACCGCATAGCACAACGTACTTTCCAAATGCGTTTTTCATAGATTCTCGATAACTTTAAGTGTGTTATGTAATATATATGTTTTTCACAAAATAAGGTTTACAAGACAACGCGTCTCGCCCGCCGGAATTCCGACGAACGAAACGGCGGTGTAATCTTACTGTATGATGAGCGATTCCCGATTGCTGAGAATGTAGTGTCCCCGCGGCAACTTGCCAAACAGCTCACTATACGGCACCTGTTTGAGAATGAGGATACCTACCGTATTGTAGACATCGACCAAGCGGTCGGGATCGGATTGCACATACTCCTCGGCGACAGAGCTGGTAACATTCTCCACCGAAAGCGTAATGATGGCTCCTACCTGGTTACCCGAAAAGCGAAACGGGAGCGTCCCCGTAACCGGCTCGTCAAAAGGAATCGTATGGGTCGCGGTGCCTCCTGCCGATTTCAACGGAAAGGCATATTGCGACGGAGGATAGGTAACCCCGTTCAACTCAGACAGGTAACCTGCGGCATCGTCATAATTGGTATAGGCTTCGACTTTGAAAGCCGTCACCTGCTTCCCCGTGGGAATATTTATTGTAAAATCGACATTTCTCGAATATTTGATAGCCGTGGCATTTCCCGTGGCATATCCTTTTCCCGAAGAGATGGAAAAACCGTTGTTGAACACCCAGTTTCCGGAGGCGTCATTCTCGGTATAGGTCGTCGAGGAAAAAACCACGTCATACGAGCCGACGATATTCTCCGAATCCTTAATCTCGCCCAGCAACTCGCCATCGGAGGTACAACCCTCCATAATATCGGCTACCAAGCCGTTGATATACAATTCGAGCATGGTATATCCCTCGACATCGGTATCGTTGCGGTCATCGGGATTGTTCGGGTCGAGGCCATGAGCCCGTTCCCAATCGTCGGGCATGCCGTCACCGTCGCTGTCAAGGGGCGCCGGGGTCGATTCCAACTCGGGCCAACCCGTAGTACCATCGGCATACTGACAGTCGTCTTGCGAGTCGATAATTCCCGGCAGATTGGAGCCACTGGTAAAGGTAGCTTTGTTCTCCCGCACATCGGCTACCATAATAGAGTCGTGGGCATCACGAGAGTAGCATGCACCTGCATATTGAAGCACTTTTTCATAGGCCACTTCGGCGGTATGAGTGGTCGTCGCATAAAATTTGAGCGGAGCGTCGAGGCGCATCGTGTCTTTGGTCACAGAAGTAAAGGTATTGTCGTTACCCGAGTTGGAGATTTGGGCATAAATACCTTTGGTCCAGTTGTCGGCCGTCACTTCGGCATTCCCCTCCATGACATTGCCGTCGACATAGAACTGTCCCCAATGGTGCAACATCGGATACCAACCGTTGTATGACCCATCGGGATTGGTGCAATATTCAAGGGTGCGAATGCCAATAGCGGCAATGCGATAAGTGACCGCCCCCCCTTTTTTGCGTGTGGCGGGACCGGGCTTATAATAGTTGTTGTAAATATTCACGTCCATGCCTTCACCTCCGTAGCAACCGTTACCGGCCCAGTTGTAAATGACATTGTTGCGCATGTCGAGCAATTCCTCCGTCTGCGTACCCGGGCGCGGGCCGAGGCGCGGTGTGCGGCTTTCGTGGTGGCACAACAGGTTGTGGTGATAGGAGGCTCCTTTGCCGCCCCAGTTTCCACCGTAGCCGTGGGCTCCCTTGCTATGGCCTGAATTGCGGAGGCTTTGCGAAATGATACACCACTGCACCGTGGCATTTTCATTACCATAAATCGAGCAGCACTCGTCGATGCTCCAACTGATGGAACAGTGGTCGACAATGATATTCGAACGATCCATTCCCCCCAAACCGTCACCTTCATGATTGGCCACGTTCTCATTTCCGAGGCGGAAACGGAGGAACCGGATAATAACGTTATTGGCACTGATGGTAAAGGGATAACCGGCTACACAGATACCGTCGCCGGGGGCCGTCTGTCCTGCCACGGTCACATTGCCTTGCGTAATGGCAAGAGGTGATTCCAAAAAGATTGTTCCTGAAACATCAAAAACAATGGTTCGAATTCCGGTTTGAGAAAGAGCCCAGCGCAGTGAACCTTCGCCACTGTCGTTCAAATTTGTCACATGGTACACGGCTCCACCGCGACCGCCGGTCACATATCGGCCATAGCCTTCGGCTCCGGGAAATGCCGGAAGATCCTCGGCTCTACCCATGGTCAAAGCCGAACAGAAACAGAGAATGAAGAGTAGCGTTTTTTTCATGGCATTCTTTTTATCGTGGCAAATTTCTTAATCCTCCATCAAAATCGAGAGGATTTTTTGCCCAAACAGGTGTACTTTTTCTCCTGACGGCTTCTATTGTATTCCCAAAGTGGCTTTTTTGCCTTAATAATAAGGGTGAAACAATCGCACACACAGCCTCCTTCAATAGGCAAATATAGCAAAAAATATTTTAAGATTGCTATTAATCCTATTTTTTTTGACAGCCCTCCACAGAAAATTCGCATCTTTTTTTTCAGCTCAATCGACAACACGCCCCGCCTTTTTCTGAAATGTCACAAAAAGGTGTGCTCATTTACCCCCACCACCCTTTTTCGGACAGGCGCAAAAACAAAAAACACACGGGCAGAATAGCGGAGGAGATGATGATTGCGCGCGCGGAATATCCGATGGACACAACCACCATCTCCTCCCCAGGGACAAAGAGGTCACAGACCGCAAGGCTATTCCTCTCGCAAATATGTCGAGGGCGATTTGCCGGTTATCTTCTTGAAGCTGCGACTAAAATATTTGGGGTCGGTATAGCCCACCTTATAGGCGACCTCGGCAACCGAGAAATTCCTGGTCTGCATGAGTTGTATGGCCCGTTTGATGCGTATCACTTGCAGGAAATTGATGGGCGAATAGCCGACAAGTGCCTTGATTTTCCTGAAAAAGACACTGCGGCTGAGAGCCATCTCGTGGGCCAAGTCGTCGACACTCAAATCGGGATTCTCGATATTGGCCTCGATATAAGCCATCAACTGTTGCATAAATTGCTCATCGGCCGGCATGATAGAGAGCTCGGTCGGTTGATAATCGACCTCTCCGGCCGATTTTTGCTCGATGCTCTCCATATATTTCTCCCGCATGATTTGCTGTTGTTGCAGAATCATCGCCACCCGGGCTTTGAGCAACTGCGTGCTGAACGGCTTGACCATATACTCCGATATGCCGCTGTTGGCGCCCCGTATGCGGTCATCGAGGGTATTCTTGGCCGTAAGCACGACAATGGGAATGTGGCATGTCGTAGGATTACCCTTGATGCGCCCGGCCAACTCAAAACCGTCGACCACGGGCATCATGAGGTCGGTAATCACCAAATCGGGCATATATTCGAGGGTCATCTGCCACCCCTCCTCGCCGTTGGCCGCCGTGTAAACGTTGTAACTGCGTGTAAGGCAGTTACGCAAGAAAGAGCGCAAATCGTTGTTATCCTCGACCACAAGCACCGAAAAACGGTCGTCGCCCTCGGGCTCTTCGGCCTCGTCCGACGGGGAAGCGTCATCAGACTCCATATCGTCGTTCATGAGGAACTCCGTGCGCTCATCGTCTTCGAGGTGGGATTTGCCGGTGGGGAAGGTCACCTCAAACGTGCTGCCTTTCCCCTCTTCGCTCCGCACGTCGATAGCTGCATGGTGCAAATCGACCAGCTGTTTCACCAACGAAAGTCCAATACCCGTCGATTGCAAGTAGATATTGTTCTGCAATATCGTATCGAAACGCTGGAACAGATTGGCGATTTTCGATGGCTGTATGCCCACGCCCTGGTCTTCAACGGCAATCGACACCCGGTTGTCGCCGCTGGTCACACGCACGACGATGGATTTGCCCTGCGGAGTGTACTTGAAGGCGTTGGATATGATGTTGATGAATATCTTCTCAAACTTATCGCGGTCGGCCCACACATAGACCTCACCCTCTCCCATTTCGAGACGGAAATCGATTCGGTTCATGCGCGCCATATTCTCAAAGTTTTCCATGATGGTCTCCAACGACTCCCTCACGTTGAGTTTTTCGACGAGAAGACGCATCTTCTCATTTTGTATCTTCCTGAAATCGAGTATTTGGTTGATCAAATTGAGCATGCGGTGCGCATTGGTCTGCACCACGGTGAGGTATTCCCGGTCTTCCTCGGGCAACTTTTCGTCGGCAAGCACCTCCGACAAGGGACCCTCGATAAGGGTAAGGGGCGTGCGCAACTCGTGCGAAATATCGGTAAAGAAGCGGAGTTTGGCCTCGGTGAGGCGGTGTTCGAGAGTCAGCTTATAGCGCAACTTATAGATGTGCAGATAGATAAACACGACGACAGCGACAAAAGCAACGGCCAGCAAAAGGTAGAGGGCCAGCGCCCAAGGGGTCTCGGAGAAGAGCGGCTCCCGGGTGATGGGCAACACGCGTTCGTTATCGACCCATTTGCCGCTGCGGTTGGTCGACTTCACACGCAAATAGAAGGTACCCGCCGGCAAATTCACATAATTGGCCGTCAGATTTTCCTGCGTTATCGTCCACTCGTCATCGACCCCCTGCAACTTGTAGGCATAACGCACCGGCAGGGTCGAAGAGAAATCGACCGCGGCAAAAGGCACCGAGAGCGTTCGCTCCTCGGGCTTCAACTGCACCGAATCGGCACCTTCCCCGAAGACAATGGCGGGCACATAGCGGTTGGCATCGAGTTTTTCGGGCGTAACGACATATACCCCCAGGCTGGTGGGCACGAGCAAACGGCCGCCATCGTCAATCAACGGTTTGTTTTCAGAAAGTGTGGCATAACGTGGCAACATATCGTAGCCCACGTTCTCGAAATTTTCCTTGCGTGGGTCAAAACGCATGAGTCCCCGCTCGGTCTGCACCCAAAGATAACCCGCACGGTCTTCGATGAGGTTAATGGCCACATCAGAATAGGCGCCATTGCGTTTCATATAAGGACGGAAGGGGATATGGTCCGACAACAGGTTCTTGGTCATCACCTTGTTCAGGCCACCCCCGAAAACCGCCAAATAAATATCTCCGCCACGGGTCACCTCAATACCCATTATATCATTGCTTCCCAAGCTGTTGGCATCATCTTTTTGTCGCTCGCTGTAATAAAAGATTATATCCTCGGGCGAAGAAAAATTCTCATCGAACGTATAAAACCCCCGGGTGGTACCGACCAAAATCACACTATCGGAGGTCTCCGCCAAGCAACGCACCTGCTCGGGTATATTTCGGGACTGTGAGCCCAAACGGTTGTCGGCATGCAAAAATGTCAACGTATCGGCAAGAGGATTCTCCACCAGGTTCAGCCCCGAATCGTAACAGGCCACCCAAAGACGCCCTTTGTAATCCTGCAAAATCGCATAGACGGCATCACCGCTTATGCCATACACGTCCCGGGCATCTTTCATGTAATGTCCGGTAATGTCATATTTTCCCGGCGAACGGTAGCGCAGGCGATAAAGTCCTTTACCTCGAGTGCCGAGCCACAAATTGTGCGCATGATCTTCATATATGGCATAAACCCCGACACCGAATGATACCGGCTGTCCTGCAATACGGCCGTCGGGAGCGAGGTAGCCAAGGCGCTTGTCGCCCTCCCATATCTCAACTTCGCCCTGCCGGGAAGCAACCCACATGCGGTCGCGCGAGTCGGAGAAAAGGCAACGTATCTCTTTTTTCATATAGCCGGGGTGCGGCTCCACCTCGCCGTTGCCAAATTGCAACTTATGCAACCCCACGTTACACCCTACCCACACATTTTTCTGGCGATCCTGGAAAATGGTCCGCACCGAGGGAGAAAGAAACCTGCCCACTTCATAAGGGCGCATCGTCAAATGGTCGAGGTCGACCCTGAACAAGCCGCTCTCCCGCATGAAAAAGAAAAGGT
Source organism: Candidatus Caccoplasma merdavium (assembly GCA_018715595.1). Classification (NCBI taxonomy): domain Bacteria; kingdom Pseudomonadati; phylum Bacteroidota; class Bacteroidia; order Bacteroidales; family Bacteroidaceae; genus Candidatus Caccoplasma; species Candidatus Caccoplasma merdavium. The sequence continues at coordinate 53,516 of DVLI01000008.1, forward strand.
CGCCCTGCTTATTCTTGAAAAAACGCGGACTTGACACATCGGCCGAAGACCAATTTGGAGTCCTGTCGGGCAAAGCAATCGGGTCGACCCGTCGGGTCCTCATGTCGAGACGATAAAGTTTACGGTCATGCGTTATGAGACAGCAACGCGAATTGCCGCTGTTGTAACAATAAGAGACCCCTGCCCCGTTGGGAAGTTTTACCAGTTCTGTCCGGCAAGCATTCACATCCACGAAAACAACGCCGGCATCGGTCTGCATCAAAAGGGTCGAATCATTGATGGGAGACATGCGGTTGAGATTTTGAACCTCCTCGGGCATATCCTCGATAAACGACAATTCTCCTGTTTCGAGACGGTAAACGGCCAATTCCCCTCCGGGTGTTCCCAGCCAAATCGAGCCATGCCGTTCAATGCAACTTTTATACGAACGCTTGCTTTTGAAAGAAATATCTCCATTTACGATTACACCTTGATCGGTCAACAGCCACTCATTCCCCCGGGAATCAAGACGCACATCATATATGCGACGGCGTCCGGGACGCAAAGGTTCGAAAATCTCAATATTGTCAATGTTTTTGTCTTCGACGCGAAAGAGCGTACCATCTTCGTCGACAAGCCAGGTAAATCCATTTTTAAGCACCTCTATCTTATCGGCCAGGACACGACGGTTGAACTTGTCTTCCAACATCGAATGCACATCGACAAAACGCTGCGTTCCCGTGCGAAAAAGATAAAAACGATCCCTGCCTATGCACCAAATATCGTTTTCATTATTAATAACGATATTGTCGAAACGATTTTGAAGCAACGGTTCATGATTTCCGGGCATCGCCTTGTAGCAGGTAAATTTGTAACCGTCAAAACGGTTGAGGCCGTCCCAAGTAGCAATCCATAACACACCGTCATGGTCTTGGGCAAGAGAGGTCACACGACCCTGCGAAAGGCCGTCGTGCACCGTATACACCGACAAACGGCACTCATGAGATGCCTGTGCCGACACCCCCGCAGCCATCAACAAGAGAACAAACAGGGTAAAAAAGTGTTTCATCGTGGTATTATCTTTACTGAGAAATATTCGCATGGAAGCCAAAGGAAAGGAGGATACCTTCTCTGTCGGTCACACCCAGCCCGATCCTATGTCTTACAAATATAGCGATAATCCCCAAACAGATGACACGTTGCTGAAAAAATGCAAAAAAAGACACCTGTTTGACCAAAAATTCTCCCTTTCTCGCCCCAAAAACGAAAACAGGCTCTTCAAATTCCCGAATAATGCACTCATTTAGCAGAATAATACACTTCTTTGATTTTTTTTCTTATTTTATTTGCATAGTTCAAGTTGTATGAAGCTCCAAGACAAAAACAAGAGCCGGCAACAACGACACAGGCCATCTCGCGAATAACGGACAAGTGACGACAGGCAGAAAGGCACCAGACGCCCCGTCCACTGCCCTCGGAACTGGGCCGCCCGCCAAAAGGGCACGATGAGCGAGACCGGCATCTCTTGAAATTTTCTTTTCATGTATACTTTCGCGAAAAAGGCTACCCGAAGGCGTTTGGGAGCCTTTTTCATTTTTTCGGCGGGCACATTTCCATGACATGACCGACAAAACGAACCGCACAGGCCGACAATCTCAAATGTTTTTCCTATCTTTATGAGCATCAATCACACGCCATGAAAAGAAGTCTAAAAATCATCTTGGCCCTTGCGGCACTCCTTCTCGTCATCTACCTGTGCCTGCCCTACTACGCCCGCCAAGCCCTGCTGCACCTCTACCCCGACATCTATGACCTCGACCGCTTCGACAAACACATCGTGCACGCCCCCGACAGCAGCCGGGCATGGCCATCGACGGCCGACTACAACCACTACCGCCTCTCGACCACCGAAGCCGCCTACCTCGACACGATGGAGACCACGGCATTTCTGGTCTTCCAGCACGACAGCATTCTGTTTGAGAACTACCGCAACGACGGGTGCGACACCCTCACCTCGAACATCTTCTCCGCCACCAAAAGCATCGTAAGCCTCCTCACCGGCATAGCGTGCGGCGAAGGCCGCATAAAGAGCCTCGACGACCCCGTGGGCAAATATCTGCCCGCATATAACGAAGGGCGCCGAAAAGAAGTCACCCTGCGGAACCTGCTCACCATGAGTGCCTCGCTGAGCTGGGACGAGAGCTACACCTCGCTCTTCTCCATGACCACAAAAGGATATTACGGCGACGACCTCTACCGCCTGGTTACCGAACTCGACGTTACGGGACAACCGGGTCGGCAATACACCTACCGCAGCGGCGAGACGCAAGTCCTGGCCTTCGCCCTCGAAGCCGCCACCGGAAAAACGCTGAGCGACTACGCCGAAGAGAAATTGTGGCGGCCGCTCCAAGCCGAGCACGATGCCTATTGGCTGCTCGACCGAAAAGAGGGCAACGAAAAAGCCTTCTGCTGTTTCCACACCACCGCCCGCGACGCAGCCCGGTTCGGGCACCTGATGCTCAACGGAGGGAACTGGCACGGGCGGCAACTCGTCCCGCCCGACTACATGCGCGAAGCCATAACACCCGCCTCATACCTGCGCAACCAGTGGGACAACGGTCCTCTCGACTATTACGGATTTCAATTCTGGATTGTGGACATCGACGGAAAAAACTATCCTTACATGCGGGGAATGTATGGGCAGTACATCGTCGTGATACCCGAGCGGGAAGCCATCTTCGTGCGCATGGGGCACAAATCGACCGACGTCTATGTCGGGCCGCATCAAGAAGACCTGTTCCGATACTTCGCACTGGCCACGAAAATCCTCGATGCCCGGGAAGGATAGAGAGGGTGCTTTTCTTTCGTTTTCATACTTTTTCCAAACAAAGTCGGACGGAGAGAAACATTTTCCGTCCATAACAACTACTTTTGCAACCGAAAAAGAGAAGAACGACAGACATGCGCAAAATCATATCTTTGAGCGACGGAGTGGCAGGTGACATAAACCGCCGCTTTGCAACCCCCATAAACTTTGAGTTGCAAGAGGGGGAACACATAGCCGTCATCGGACTGAACGGAAGCGGAAAAAGCACACTCATACAGACCATTACAGGCCAACTTTTCCTGCGAAAAGGCAAGTTGGCTTTCGACTTCGGGCCCGATGCCCACACCTACAATTCCGAAAACATACGCTACGTCACCTTCAACGATGCCTACGGCACGGCAACGGCCGACTACTATTACCAGCAGCGCTGGAACTCGCAAGACAGCGACCAAGGCCCCTGCGTGAGAGAGGTTCTGAGTCGAGAGAAATGCGACAACCCGCAATGGAAAACGCACCTCTATACCCTGCTGGGCATCGAGGGCATGCTCGACAAACCCATCATCATGCTCTCGTCGGGTGAGTTGCGCAAAATGCACATCGCCCGCCTCCTGCTCTCTGCCCCCAAGGTTCTCATTCTCGAAAGTCCCTTCATCGGCCTCGACGCCCCGTCGCGCCAATTACTGGTAGACCTCCTGCAACGTCTCATCGAAGAGGCTTCGGTGCAGATAATCCTCGTGGTGACCGCCCCGCAAGACATACCCCCGTTCATCACCCACGTCTACGAAGTCGAGGCCATGGAGTGCCTTCCCAAACGCACCTTGCAGGAATACCGCACCCACGAAACACTCACTGCCCGCCGCGCCGAGATAAATAACCGCAACGTCGTATTGCCCACTCTCCCACCCGCCGAAGGGCAATCGTGCACGGCACAGGAAATCGTACGCTTCGAGAATGTCTCTATCCGTTACGGCAACCGCACCATTATCGACCGGCTCAGTTGGACTGTTAAAAACGGGGAAAAGTGGTCATTATCTGGACCTAACGGAGCGGGAAAATCGACATTGTTGAGCCTGGTCTGCGCCGACAATCCCCAAGCCTACTCGCAAAACATCACCCTCTTCGACCACAAGCGAGGGACCGGCGAAAGCATTTGGGACATCAAACGCCACATCGGCTACGTCTCGCCCGAGATACACCGCTCCTACCTCAAAGACATTCCCGCCGCCGAAATCGTGGCCTCGGGCTACTACGACACGATAGGTCTTTTCCGCCGGCTTTCCCCGGGACAGGTCGAGTCGTGCGCGGGCTGGTTGCAGACATTCGGCGTGGAAAGGCTGCGCGACCGTTCGTTTGTGAAACTCTCGTCGGGCGAACAACGCATGCTGCTTCTCGCCCGCGCCATGGTGAAAGACCCCGACCTGCTCATTCTCGACGAACCGCTCCACGGACTCGACATTCTCAATAAAGAACGGGCTCGCGCCATCATCGAAGCCTTTGCCGCACGACCGGGCAAAACCGTCATCTACGTCACGCACTACCCCGAGGAACTCCCGCGGTGCATCGACAAGACATTGATACTCAAAAGGAACGACTAATCGGAATCAAAACAAGGCTTTTTCTCCGGCGTTTTGCAAAAGCGAACGACAGGTCGCGACCAGCTCCGAAACAATTTCTCCGGCCGGCTGGATAGCGGAAAGCATCGAAGCGGCTTGCCCGATTTCCAGCTCCCCGGCCTGCAAGTCGCCCTCGAACATTCCTTTCTTGGCACGACCTTTCCCCAAGAGTACCCGCAACTCATCGGCCGAAGCGCCCCTCTTTTGAGCCTCATCTACGCTGTAAAAGAAATCGTTTTTAACCAATCTTGTAGGTGATAAACTTTTCAGTGTCAGCAATGTATCTCCTTCGGGCAGTCCCAAGCAACGTGTCTTGAAATCATCGTGGGCAGAGCTTTCGCAAGAGAGGGCAAAACGAGTGCCCACCTGCACACCTTCGGCACCCAACATCATCGCGGCCGCCATGGCCTCGCCCGAGGCAATCCCTCCCGCCGCCAGAAGAGGCAGCGAAACAGTTTTGCGCACAGCCGGGACCAGACACATCGTCGAAGTCTCCTCCCGGCCGTTATGGCCACCGGCCTCGAAGCCTTCGGCCACGACGGCATCGACACCGGCCTGCTCGCACTTCTTCGCAAAACGGGTAGACGACACGACATGCGCCACGAGAATACCGTGACGATGGAGAAAATCGGTATAAAGCGCCGGATTCCCGGCCGAAGTAAACACGATCTTTACCCCTTCGTCGACCAAAATCTGCATCAGCCGGTCCATTTCGGGATACATGAGCGGGACGTTCACGCCGAAGGGTAGGTCGGTTGCCGCCTTACATTTCACAATATGCTCGCGCAACGTGTCGGGGTGCATCGACCCCGCACCGAGCAATCCCAGGCCGCCGGCATTGCTCACCGCCGAAGCCAGGCGCCAGCCGCTGCACCACACCATGCCACCCTGCACGACAGGATAGCGAATGCCAAACAATTCACATACACGATTTGCCATAAGAAGATTTTTTATTCGGTCTGAAATTCTCTTCATCAAGAACAAGCGAGGGAGCCGGCGGGTTCTTGATGAGGGGGGGCGGTCGGGAGAGCCCGAATCACCGTCAGAAACCGCGCCGCAGCTTGTAACGCAAAGAACGGGTGCCCGGCGCCACACTGTCGACCCGGTACACGGCCATGCGCGAACCGGCGGGAATCATCGACACGACGGTATTTTCGGCGAGCGGCACCGCATGCACCAATGCCGGGAAACGCGTCAGGGCAACCTCGGGAGCGAGGAACAGGGTGGAATCATTCGCCTCGGCAAAAGCCGACACATCTCCTTCGAAATAGGCCGAGACAAAGCAAAAATAGGCATAATGATGACGCTGATACAACGTATCGGCCAGAGCATAACGGAACCAACTTTCCTCGGTCGGCTCATCGGCCGTCGCCGGCGGGGCGATGGGCACGTCCGTCGCCGAAGGCTGTTCGGTGGCGCGATGGCTCCGCCAAAAATAGAATCCCAATGCCACCACCAGCAGCAACAAGAATGACCACACGAGCGAACTTTTCTTCATAACTGAAAAAATTGTAGAGAAACAGAGGAAGTGTCTGTCTGGCATTGCTTTCACAACTGCGACGTCCTCCCGATGACAAATATAGCAAAAGATAAGAGTCGGGACAAAAAAGGGAAGCAAAGTTTTCGGGTTGGGGCATGCCGGGACATGCATTATATAAAAGAACAGAGGAAAACCCTTACACACGTCCGTCACGCCGGAACAGCCCCGGAACCCAAGAAAAAAAATGACGAGCAAACGGCTAAGCCTGTGGATTCCCCGTCGAGCGGGGAAAGGACATCGCAAAAAGAGCAAAAGAAACAAAAGCGGCTTGCCATGTGGCAAGCCGCTTTGTATCGGGAAGTGGGTGCTGAGGGATTCGAACCCCCGACCCTCTGCTTGTAAGGCAGATGCTCTGAACCAGCTGAGCTAAGCACCCGGATAATATCCCCGAAGGGATAGGGAAATATGGATATTTTTTGAAAGGAGTGGGTGCTGAGGGATTCGAACCCCCGACCCTCTGCTTGTAAGGCAGATGCTCTGAACCAGCTGAGCTAAGCACCCTTTCAAAAAAATATGATTTCAAAAAACTCGGTTTCTCTCTCGAAACGTGTTCCTCGGCCTTTACGACCCCGGAATCCTACACCCGCACCTCAGAAGTGGGTATCGGAGTGGGTGCTGAGGGATTCGAACCCCCGACCCTCTGCTTGTAAGGCAGATGCTCTGAACCAGCTGAGCTAAGCACCCGAAAGAGTTTTGCTTTTTTAAAGCGATGCAAAGGTACAAGAAATTTTCTTCTGACAAAACAAAATCGCTTTTTTTCTTCAAAAAACGATAAATCTTTGGGAGAAACGAGCAGATATTGTACCTTTGTTTTTCACAATCAAGCAAAAAACTCAAAAAACATGGAATTGTCTTCGCTTACAGCCGTCTCGCCTATCGACGGGCGCTATCACGGCAAAACCGCAGTTCTCTCGGAATACTTTTCGGAATTTGCGCTCATTCGCTACCGGGTGCGCGTCGAAATCGAATATTTCATCGCCTTGTGCGAACTTCCGCTTCCGCAGCTCCAATCATTGAGCCACGACCGTTTCGACGCCCTCCGCGCCATATATAAGGATTTCACGCCGGCCGACGCCGCCCGTGTGAAAGAAATCGAGAGCGTGACCAACCACGACGTGAAAGCCGTCGAATACTTCATCAAAGAAAAATTCGACGCACTGGGCGGCCTCGAAGCCTACAAGGAGTTTATCCACTTCGGGCTCACCTCGCAAGACATCAACAACACCTCGGTACCCCTCTCCATCAAAGAGGCACTCGACCAGGTCTACTACCCGATGCTCGACGAGCTCATCGCCCAATGCCGCGCATACGCCGAAGCGTGGAAAGAGATTCCCATGCTGGCCAAGACCCACGGACAACCGGCATCACCCACCCGCCTGGGCAAAGAGATGATGGTTTTCGTCTACCGGCTCGAACAGCAGGTCAAACTGCTGAAAGCCACCCCCATCAGCGGTAAATTCGGCGGCGCCACGGGCAACTTCAACGCCCACCGCTTTGCCTATCCCGGCTACGACTGGCCCGCTTTTGCCAAGACATTCCTCTCGGAAAAACTGGGCATCGAACGGGAAATGTGGACCACCCAAATCTCGAACTACGACAATCTGGCCGCCCTCTTCGACGGACTGCGCCGCATCAACACGATTCTCATCGACCTCGACCGCGACTTCTGGCAATACATCTCGATGGAATACTTCAAACAAAAAATCAAAGCCGGAGAGGTAGGGTCGAGCGCCATGCCCCACAAGGTCAACCCCATCGACTTTGAAAATTCCGAAGGCAACCTCGGCCTTGCCAACGCCATTCTCGAACACCTGGCCACGAAACTGCCCGTCTCCCGGCTGCAACGCGACTTGACCGACTCGACCGTGCTGCGCAACGTCGGCGTGCCCATGGGCCATATCCTCATCGCCTTCCAAAGCACCATGAAAGGTCTCGGCAAACTCTTGCTCAACGAGAATGCCATCTACAACGACCTCGACAAGATGTGGAACGTCTGCGCCGAAGGCATACAGACGATTCTCCGCCGCGAAGGTTATCCCAAACCCTACGAAGCCCTGAAAGCCCTGACCCGCACCAACAACGTGGTCGACGAGAAAGCCATTCACGATTTCATCGAGACACTCAATGTGAGCGAAGCCGTGAAAGAAGAGTTGCGCGCCATTACCCCGCACAACTACACGGGCTTTTAACCCTCCGACGAACCGTTTCAGAAAAACAGCAGGGAGTCTCCTTCCTGCTGTTTTTTGTCACCTCACAGCTCCGACACCCCGCCCAGTCATGAAAGATGAGCGCTCCCCGCAGCACAAAAAAAGCGCCGCCCCGCGATAAATTGCGGGGCGGCGCTCAATATTATAAAAGGGTGTTCATTCTCACTTCGTCACGGTAGAGACAATCTCGTCAACCGCAACAGGTATGCCTTCGGCATTCTTGCCACCGGCTTGTGCGAAATAGGGTTGGCCTCCACCGCCGCCCTGTATGTGCTTGGCCGCATTGCGCACCAGCTGCGAGGCATTGAATCCCGCCTCAACAAGATCATCGCTCAGCGCCACGGTAAGAAGCGGCTTGTTGGCCACATCGACCGTACCGGCGACAAAGAGCATACGCTCCATCTTTTCGGCACGAATCTGGAAAGCGAGGTTCTTCACCACTTCGGCCTCCATGGCCACCTTCAAGGCAATCACATGAATACCATTTTCGAGATGAGCCTCACGCAACAGGCGATCCTTGATTTCGGCAACGCGTTTACGGGCAAATTCTTCGGCATGTTTCTTCAACTCACTGTTTTCATCGACGGTGCGACGAATGGCCGAAATGATGTCGGGCACGTTGTTGAACATGTTGCGCACCAGCTCCATGATGTCAATGACCGACTCAAAATGCTTCTCCGAACCTTCGGCTGTTATGGCCTCGATACGTCGAATGCCCGCAGCCGTAGAACTCTCCGACAGGATATGTATCATACCGATTTGTCCCGTATTGGCCACATGGGTACCTCCACAAAGTTCTATCGACGAGCCGTAACGTATGACGCGTACCTCTTCGCCATATTTCTCTCCGAAGAGAGCCATGGCCCCCATGGCCTTGGCCTCGGCAAGGGGCATCGAACGATGCTCGTCAAGGGGCAAGCAGGCCCGCACTTTCTGGTTGGCGCGGCGCTCAACCTCGCGCAGCTCCTCTTTGGTCAGTTTCTGGAAGTGGGAGAAATCAAAGCGCAGCGACTGGGGCGAGACATAAGAACCTTTCTGCTCGACATGCGAACCCAGCACCTCCCGCAAAGCCTCATGCAGGAGGTGGGTTGCGGTGTGATTGCATGCCGTCGCCAAACGGTTGGCCGCATTGACCTCGGCATGGAATGCAGCCGACACCTCGGAGGGAAGTTGTTCCACGATGTGCACGGCCAGGTTGTTCTCGCGTTTGGTCGTCACGACGGCAACCTTCTCCCCGCTCTCGGAGGTAAGGGTTCCCGTATCGCCCACCTGTCCGCCCATCTCGGCATAGAACGGGGTCACCGAAAGTACCAGTTGGTAGTAGTCCTTGTTTTTCTGACGGATTTTGCGGTAACGCAAAATTTCGGTATCGCAAGAGAGAAGGTCATATCCCACAAACTGAGGTTCCCCTTCGCGCAGGACGACCCAGTCACCGGTCTCCACGGAGGCGGCGTTGCGGGCACGCTCTTTCTGTTCCTGCATGCGCACGTTGAAGCCGTCGATGTCGACGGTGAGATGGTTTTCTTTGAGAATCAATTCGGTCAGGTCGAGCGGGAAGCCATAGGTGTCATAAAGCACAAAGGCATCGTCACCGCTAACACACTCCTTTCCCGCAGCCCGGACATCGGCCATCACCTTGTCGAGCAAACGCATGCCGGTGGCCAGCGTGCGGAGGAAAGCCTCTTCTTCTTCCTTGATAACTTTCTCTATCAAGTTCTTTTGGGCCACAAGCTCGGGATAGGCGTCGCCCATCGTGTCGATGAGCGTGGGCAACAACTTATAGATAAACGGCTGTTGGAATCCGAGGAAGGTATAGCCGTAGCGCACGGCACGACGCAAGATGCGGCGTATCACATAACCGGCCTTGGCATTGGAGGGCAACTGCCCGTCGGTGATGGAGAAGGAGATGGTGCGCACATGGTCGGCAATGACACGCATGGCAACATCGCAATGGGCATCGTCGCCGTAGTTGCGGCCGGCCAAACGGCCGATGGCCTGAATCAGGGGTTGGAACACGTCGGTATCGTAGTTCGACGTTTTTCCCTGCAAGGCCATGCAGAGCCGCTCAAAGCCCATGCCGGTATCGATGACCTTGGCGGGCAGCGGTTCGAGTGAGCCGTCGGCCTTGCGGTTGTATTGCATAAAGACGAGGTTCCAGATTTCGATGACCTGCGGGTGGCTCTGGTTGACGAGCGTAAGGCCGTCGACGGCAGCGCGTTCGGCATCGCTGCGCAGGTCGATGTGTATCTCCGAGCAAGGGCCGCAGGGTCCCGTATCGCCCATCTCCCAGAAATTGTCATGACGGTTACCGTTGATGATATGCGAGACGGGGAGATGCTTTTCCCAATACGACGCCGCTTCGTTGTCGCGTTCGAGACCTTCGGGGGCATAGCCTTCAAAGACGGTGGCATAGAGGCGGCCGGCATCGATTTTCAGCACGTCGACGAGATATTCCCAGGCCCAGTCGATGGCCTCCTTCTTGAAGTAGTCGCCAAACGACCAGTTCCCCAACATCTCAAACATGGTGTGGTGGTAGGTGTCCAACCCCACCTCTTCGAGGTCGTTGTGCTTGCCACTCACGCGCAAGCACTTCTGGGAGTCGGCCACGCGGTGATATTTGGCCGGGACATTGCCCAATATGATGTCTTTGAACTGGTTCATGCCCGCATTGGTAAACATCAATGTGGGGTCGTCCTTGATCACCATCGGGGCCGAGGGCACAATCTGATGGTGTTTCGATGCGAAAAAGTCCTTGAAGGACTCTCGAATTTCCTTAGCAGTAAGCATATCGTTCGTTATTAAATATTCAAAAGAAAAGAGGTTTTTACCTTTTGCGCTTGCAAAAATAGCCCAAAAATATTATTTTTGCGGACATTGCAGGCAAAAAATCGCGGTTTCATCTGTTTTTGCGACATCGGAAGCGGATAACCGGCAAAGAATGGCACGGCACCTGTTTATGGCGAGGAAAGTTTTCTATAAATATAACCCCAGCACGCTCTCTTACGAACGCATCTACCCCTCGTTGGGCGCTCGCATTTGGTCGGTATGCAAATACCTGCTGGCAAGCCTGCTTTTCGGGGTGGGCATCTTCCTGCTCTTTTACCATTTCTTCGAATCCCCGCGCGAGAAAAAGCTGCGTGCCGACAACGAGCAGATGGCCACCCAATACCGCATTCTTTCCCACCGGCTCGACGAAGCCCTGGAAGTGATGAGCGACGTGCAACAGCGCGACGACAACCTCTACCGCATCGTGATGCAGGCCAACCCCATCGGCAGTGAAGCCCGCAATGCCGGCATCGACAACGACTCGCACTACCGCGAGTTGCAAAGCCTCCCCAATGCCGACCTCATCATCTCATCGACCAAGAAACTCGACCTTTTGCGCCGGCAACTCTATGTGCAGAGCACCTCATTCAATGAGGTGATGGAGATGGTCAAGAAAAACGACGACCGCATCAGCCGCATGCCGGCCATACAACCCATCTCCAACAAAGATCTGAAACGCACGGCCTCGGGCTATGGCTGGCGCATCGACCCCATCTACCACACCCGCAAATTCCATGCCGGCATGGATTTCTCGGCCAACACCGGAACCCCGGTCTACTCGACCGCCAACGGCACGGTCGTCTTCACTGGCTGGAAACAAGGCTACGGCAACACCGTCATCATCGACCACGGATATAACTACCGCACCCTCTACGGACACCTGAGCAAAATCGACACCCGAAAAGGGAAAAAGGTCGTCCGCGGAGAGGTCATCGCCAAAGTGGGCAGCACCGGGAAATCGACCGGCCCGCACCTGCACTATGAGGTCATTTACAAAGGGAAGCACCAGAATCCCATCAATTATTACTTCTTCGACCTCTCGCCCGAAGACTACGACCTCATGATACAAATCGCCGAAAACAGCGGTCTGGTAATGGATTAATGAGCGACACGGCATCATGGCAAAGCAAGAGCTTCCCCCGAAAATGTTCTATTCCATCACCGAAGTGGCACAACACTACGGCATCAACGAGTCGACCTTGCGCTTTTGGGAAAAAGAGTTCGACATCATTGCGCCCAAGCGGTCGGACAATCAACGGAAAATACGCTCATACACGCCGCAAGACGTGCACAATATCGGGCTGATTTACCACCTGCTCAAAGAGCAACGGCTCACCCTGAGCGGCGCCAAGGAACGATTGAAAAGAAAAAACGGAGAGACTCAAATGCGCTATGAGGTACTCTCGCGGTTACAAGCCATTCGTGCCGAACTGGTGGCCATTCGCCGGGAACTCGACCAGCCGCGCGTCACCGACAGGGCTTCCTCGGCGACGCCCTCGGGAGACACCCCTCCCGACGCTCCGCAACCCGGCAGCAAGCCCGAAGGAGAGGCCACCCTTTTCGACGAATAACCGGTGCCCCCGGAAATCAACGCCGGCCATTCCCCACAAGCCATCTCGGCAACCATTTGGAGACCCAAGGCACTATATAATGCCCCAGCCACACGCCGAGAACGACCCCAAAAATATCGGCAACCCAGTCCCACCAATCGCCCGAGCGGTAGGTGGTGCAATACATCTGCAACAACTCGACCACGCCTCCAAACAAAGCGAAAGCCAATGCCCCCACCAACGACCTGCGCTTCAACGCAACGACTTGCAAGCCTTGCCGCCAAAGGTCGAAATAAAACGCCAACATCACACCGAAATACATGAGCCCGTGCACGATCTTATCGGCATAAGGAATCTTCGGCATATCGGCATCGGGCGTTGTCTTGGCCAGGGAGAGATACAGAATGGCGGCAATGACCAAGAGAGTAAAAAGATATTTTTTCAACAAAAGTTTCAAATGCATTGTTTCAAGATTCAGGTGTCGCGACAAAGATACGATTTTCAAGACAAAAAGAAATAGCGAAGAAGATAAATAACAAATGATAGTTTTTTCCTGAAAAGATATTACATTTGTAATTATTTTTCAAACGACAACAAACAAAACCTAAGCAAATCATGGGACAGAGAGCTTCATTCAGCACAAAATTGGGCGTCATTGCCGCCACGGCCGGTTCGTCGATAGGGCTGGGGAACATTTGGCGGTTTCCCTACGAAACGGGGCAAAACGGCGGTGCCGCATTCATACTCATCTACATCATCTGCGTGCTGGTACTGGCCATGCCCGTGATGATTGCCGAGTTTGTCATCGGGCGGGGTTCGCGCACCAATGCCTCCCATGCCTTCAAGAAGCTGGCTCCCGGTTCGTGGTGGAAAATCATCGGCTACATCTGCATTTCGGCGCCGGTCATCATCGTCGGGTTCTACTTCGTCATTTCGGGGTGGACGCTCGAATATGTCATACAGTCGCTCACCCCGGGAGGCATGGTAACCCAGTCGGCCGAAGCCTATGCCGATGAGTTCAACCAGTTTATCTCCTCGCCGCTCAAACCGCTCGTATGGGTCATTCTCTTCATTCTCATCAACCATTTCATTCTCATGCGCGGCGTAAACAGCGGCATCGAAAAAGCGGCCAACATACTCATGCCCCTGCTTTTCCTCATACTCATCATCTTTTGCATACGTTCGATATTCCTGCCGGGATTCTCCGAAGGCATGCGCTTCCTGTTCATGCCCGATTTCTCCAAAATCACCCCCAATGTCGTGTTACGGGCCATGGGGCAAGCCTTCTTCTCGATGAGCGTGGGCATGGGCATACTCATCACCTACGCCTCGTACTATTCCAAGGAGACCCGCCTGGCACGCGTGGCCGGGACGGTGGCCACGTTCGACACGCTGGTGGCCATACTCGCCGGCATCATCATCTTCCCCACGGTATTCACGTTCGGCATCAGTTCCTCGCAAGGTCCCGAGCTCATATTCATCACCCTGCCCAACCTCTTCGCTCAAATGCAACTGGGCTGGCTGTGGTCGTCGCTCTTCTTCGTTCTCGTATCGCTGGCCGCACTCACATCGACCATCTCCCTGAGCGAAGTGTCGATTGCCTTCCTGCAAGACGCCCGGGGCTATTCGCGCCATAAGGCGACAGCCATCATGACGGGCATCTACATCATACTGGCCAGTCTTTGTTCACTCTCGTTCGGCGTGCTCAACGACATTCGGCTCTTCGGTCTCACGATATTCGACTTCTGCGACTTCCTCTCGTCGAACATTCTCCTACCGGCCGGCGGACTCTTCATCTCGATATTCGTAGGGTGGAAAATCGACCAAAAGTTTGTGATACGCGAGCTCTACAACGGCAGTGAAAAAGCCCGCTGGTACCACATGCCCCTGCTTTTCTGCCTGCGGTTTGTGGCACCGGTGTCGATATTTCTCATCTTCCTCTCGGGGCTGCATGTGCTCTGACCACCGCCATGAACCTCGACGACCGACAACGGCTATGGCATTTCTCCCGCGGTGAACGGTGGGCCGTCATCGTACTGCTCATCGCCATCGCGGCCACGCTTCTGGTCCGCCGCCACATGCAGAGGAACCCCGAGACGGGTTTCTGCGACACCACCTGGATTCAAGAGGAGATTCCCGCCTTTGAAAAGCAACTCTCAAAACCCGGTGACACAAAGAAACCGGAGAAAACCTACCGGCCCCGGCAACAAAAGTTGCAACCCATCGAGATGGAAAAAGACCTCGAATGACCCCCACCCGGCCATCGTGCAAAAATTAACCGTGACAGAATAGTTTTTTTTCGATGAAAAAGAAGTATCTTCGTCGAGAAAATATATGCAACCGCCCGAAGTGATGACACAACCTGTCCCCCCAACAACATACACCCTCAACATCGGAGGCCGGCTCCTCCCGCTCGACCGTCCGCGGGTCATGGGCATACTCAATGCAACTCCCGACTCCTTCTTTGCCGGCAGCCGCTGCCATGTCGACAAAGAGGCCATCACCCGCCGGGCGCAAGCCATCATCGAGGAAGGGGGCGACATCATCGACGTCGGAGCCTGTTCGACCCGTCCGGGCGCGACCGGGCCCACGGCCGAAGAGGAGTGGCAACGGCTCGACATCGCCCTTGCCGCCATACGCCGGCTTTACCCCGACGCCGTTCTGTCGGTCGACACTTACCGGGCCGACATAGCCCGTCGCAGCGTCGAACAATACGGGGTGCAGATTATCAACGACATCTCGGGCGGAGAGCTCGACCCGGCCATGTTCGAAACCGTGGCATCGCTGCATGTGCCCTATATCCTAACCCACATGCAAGGATCCCCGCAAACCATGCAGCAGGCTCCGCGCTACGAGCACCTCATGGCCGAGATCACCGACTACTTTGCCCGCCGCATCGACCGCCTGCACCAACTCGGTGCAAGCGACATCATTCTCGACCCGGGCTTCGGATTCGGCAAAACCCTCGACGACAACTATCTGCTGTTGCAACGGCTGCACGAGTTCCTCCCCCTGGGAAAGCCCCTGCTCGCAGGCGTCTCGCGCAAGTCGATGATATACCGTCTGCTGGGCACCACTCCCGAAGAGAGCCTCAACGGCACCACCGTGCTGCATACTCTTGCTTTGCTGGGCGGCGCCCGCATACTGAGAGTACACGACGTGCGCGAAGCCGTCGAGACCACCCAAATCGTAACCAAAACATTATCGGCATAACCATGTTTGCTCATTTCGGAATCAAAGACATACTCGACATTCTGATTGTCGCGACGCTGCTATACAGCCTGTATCGCCTCATGAAAGAGTCGGGGTCGATAAATATCTTCACCGGCGTCCTCATCTTCATCGGCGTGTGGGTGGTCGTCACCCGCATTCTCGACATGAAACTCATGGGCGCCATCATGGACAAGCTCATCAGCGTCGGCGTCATCATTCTGGTCATACTCTTCCACGACGAAATCAGGCAGTTCCTCGTGGAGCTGGGGTCGCACAAGCGATGGCGCTTCCTGTTCCACTTTTTCAGGCCCAACAAGGTCAAAGACGAAACACGCGACTACATCGCTCCGGTGGTGTATGCCTGCATCAGCCTGTCGAAAGGGAAAGTAGGCGCCCTCATCGTCATCAAGCGCGACATGCCCCTCACCGCCTACGAACAGACGGGCGACATCATCAATGCCGATGTCAATCCCCGCCTCATCGAGAACATCTTCTTCAAAAACAGCCCGTTGCACGACGGCGCCATGATTATCGCCGACAACCGCATACGCGCAGCCGGCTGCATACTTCCCGTCTCGCACAACCTCGACATACCCAAATCACTGGGTCTGCGGCACCGCGCCGCCCTGGGTATCTCGCAAGAGACCGACGCCATCGTTGTCGTCGTCTCGGAAGAGACCGGCAACATATCGGTGGCCATGAACGGGAAATTCAAACTGCGCCTCTCGACCAAGGAACTGGAACAGATTCTCACAACCGCATAACCCCCACAAGACCATGAAAAACCGCTCCTACATACAAACAGTGGTCGACAAGCGAGTGGCTGTCGGACTATTTATCTGGTGGATATTCAACCTGCTGCAAGCGGCATTCACCGAGTTGGCCCATGACGAAGCCTACTACTACATGTTTGCCCAAAACCTCGACTGGGGGTATTTCGACCACCCGCCCATGACGGCACTGCTCATCTGGCTGGGAAGTTTCATCGGCGGAGAATTGGGCGTGCGCATCTTCTTCACCCTGCTGCAACCCCTCTACCTGTGGATTCTCTGGTGCATCATTCGTCCCCGTAACCCGCACCGCCGCGACGCCACCATATTCCTGGTCGTTTCGGCCGCACTGCCCATACTCCAACTCTACGGATTCCTCGCCGTCCCCGACGTGCCGCTCATGATGACGGCCGCGCTCTTCCTGCTCTGTTACAAGCGCTTCACCGAAGACGAGTCGGTCCTGAACATGCTGTTGCTCGGCCTCTCCATGGCCCTGATGGCATACAGCAAATACCACGGAGCCCTGCTCGTGCTCTTCACGCTGCTCACCCACCCGCGGCTGTTCACCCGTCCGCGCCTCTACCTGAGCGGCATCTTCGCCCTCATGCTCATCGCCCCCCACCTGTGGTGGCAACAGGCACACGACTGGCCCTCGCTGAGTTACCATCTGCACGACCGCAACGGTTCTTTCGCATGGTCGAACATCACCGAGCACCTGCTCAACACGATTGCCGTATTCAACCCGCTTTTCTTCCCGCTCTACTTCATGGCCTGGCGACGGGTGAGACCGCGCAATGCCACCGAGCGAAGCCTCATCTTCCTGCCGATACTCTTCTTTATCTTCTTCACCTTCTCGACCCTGAAAGGCCGCGTACAACCGCAATGGCTCATCATTGCCTCGTTCGGGCTCATCTACATACTCTTTTACTACCTGCGGGAATACGCCTCACGACGCGTCTTCCGCTACGCCATGACGGCCGGGTGGGTCACCCTGTTCTTGGCTTTGCTGATGCGCATCGAAATGGTTGTCAACCCGCTGGGCATACGTTTTGAGATTTTCGACAACCGGCCTTCGTTCGAGGCCATAGCCGAGGTCGCAGACGGTCGGCCGGTCATCTTCGGCGGCAGTTACGCCGTCGCCTCCAAATACCTCTTCTACACGGGAGGCAAAGCCTTCTGCCAGCCCGACTTCTACTACCGCACCAGCCAGTGGCAATTCCGCGACGATGACACGCAAGCCGCCGGGAAAGAGGTTCTTTGGGGCACCCTCATCAAAGAGAAGCAAGCCACTCCGGCCGGCATGAACGACGTAAACCTGGCCAACGGTCAGAAATTCATCTACACCGTGCTGCCCGATTTCAAACCGGTGCGCCTCGTCGACATTTACTACAACGAAAAGTTGATGCCCGATGAAACCGAGGCCGGCGACACCCTCACCTGCATACTCGGGTTTACCAACCCCTATCCCGACACGCTCACCATCGGCGAAGACAACACCCAACTGCTCCTGCTGCTCGCCGACAAGAAACTGAGAAGAGCCGTCCCGATAGACCTGCACCTCACCCTTCCGCCCAGCAACCCCGACGAGACCATCACCCTCATGACCCGCATCAAAGCCGGCATACCGGCCGACCTGCCCGAGAGCGGTTATGACATGGGGTTTGCCATAAGCCGGGCGCCACTGGGATTCTGGTACAACTCACCCCGTCACCGCATCGAGATTCTATCCGGGAAGTAAGCCATGTTTTTTCAATTCATCAAATTCTGCATTGTCGGCGGGTCGGGCGTTTTTGTCGATTTCGGTCTGACATGGTTCTTCAAGGAGGTGTGCCACATCAACAAATATGTGGCCAACTCCATCGGCTTTATATGCGCCGCCACGAGCAACTACCTCCTGAACCGCATCTGGACCTTTGAAAGCCACGACCCCGAAATCGCCTGGCAATATGCCCGCTTTATCGGCATATCGGTCATGGGGCTCCTCATCAACAATGCCGCCATATACCTTTTCAACGACCGGCTGAAACTCAACTTCTACTTTTCGAAGCTGTTGGCCATCGGCATTGTCACGTTCTGGAACTTCTTTATGAATTACTTCTTCAATTTCTAAAAGGGAAGCCCCCGGGGAACAGGGTCAGGCAGGGAATAGGAGAGGCGCCGGTTATCGGACGCCCAAGTCTTGAAGCAGGGTTTCAAACTCAGCCACCAAGGCGGCCTGCAATTTATCGACCAGCGGATAGTCAATTTTCACCCCCTCGGGTTGCATGATTTGCACCGCCCGCCGCTCTTTCTTCGTCTGTTCCACCTCAAAAAGGAAAGGGTGCATCACCAGCGTCATGCGACGCTGCGTATCGTAAAGGCAAAGCGTGTAATCGACCGAGAGTTGCAAGGGTGGTGTCGTGTAGGAGCTTTTCATATATGCCTGTGGCGGAATCACCGGGAACAAAGTCAACATGACCAGTTGCAACTCCTCTTCACCCTTGACAGGCCCGGGATACCCATAAGTGTGCCCATTGACTTTGACATAAGCCAAATAACGGCAGCGGGACGGATAGGACGACAGGGAATCGGGCGAGATAAACACACTCTCTTCGAGCGAAGTGAACAACGACTCGGATTGCGACAACGCCGAAGGGAAATCACGGAGCAAAAACATCTTCGACGAGTCGGGCGAGACCACCCCCACATACTCGACACGAGGCAGCGGCGTCTTCTTTTTCTGAGGAGAACGACGCCCCGCCATCGCCTCCCCGGCAAAAGAGAGCGACAGAATCAGTCCAAAAACAACAAACAGGCGCATGGCGACACGACTCTTTCAAGGTTTTTGGAGCAACGCCACGGCATACGCCGAGATGCCCTCTTCGCGACCGGTAAATCCCAGTTTCTCGGTTGTCGTGGCTTTGATGGAAATGTCGTCGGGGTCAATCTCCATGACACGCGCGAGAGTCTCCTGCATGAGCGGAATATGAGGGTTGAGTTTCGGTCGTTCGGCACACACCGTCACGTCGACATTGCCTATCTCATACCCGCGCTCTCGAATGAGAGCCACCGTGTCGCGCAACAATATCTTGCTGTCGATATTCTTATAGGCGGCCGCCGTATCGGGAAAATGGAAACCGATGTCGCGCATCGCCGCGGCGCCGAGCAAGGCATCGCAAAGGGCATGTATCAACACATCGGCGTCGGAGTGACCCAACAGCCCGAGGGTGTGGTCGATGCGTATGCCGCCCAACCACAGTTCACGGCCTTCGACCAGGCGGTGCACGTCAAAGCCCATTCCTACGCGTATTTTCATTTCTTGGTCTTGTTTTTAGCGGCGACGGCGACCGATGAGGTCTTTGATTCCGTCCATGTCAAATGAGAGGGTAAAACGCATCGTTTGGTCGAGCGGGCTGCTTTGGGCCGTGGCCAGCACATAAGCCGCATCGAGCGAAAAGACGTTCAGCGAAAAACCTGCGCCAAACGTGGCATACTGGCGATTGCCCTTGTACTTGTTTTCGTAGTAATATCCGGCCCGCACAAAGAAGCGGCGGTTGTAGGAGTATTCGAGACCGGTCGAGAAATAAATTTCCTGCAACTCTTCCTTGAATCCGCCGGGAGCGTCGGAAAACGACTTGAAGATACCCGATATGGAACCGGTATTGTTGAAGTCTTCCTTGGCTTGGTTGTAAGCTTCGGTGTCATATTGTTCATACCCGTCACCATCGATGTAAGTATAGTCGCTTTGGCGGGGAGCTGCCGGCACGAGCAACTTGTTGGCGTCGAAGTTGATGGAGAGGGTATTGTAGTCGTAAATCGGGAAGAGGAACGAGAAGCCGAGACGCAAGTTGGTGGGCAGGAACGAACTGTTGGTACCGCCGTCGTAAGAAACTTTCGAACCGATGTTGGAGATATTGAATCCCCACGAGAACTGGCATTCACTGCGGCCGATGATGGGATAGACCGTCTGGTAACCCGAAATGTCGGCGGCAAAAGCGGCCGCTCCCGACATGTCTTCGGCCGACGACAAGCCCCCGAAACCCATATCGGAATAGACAAAACGGAAGACAACGCCCATCGAGAACGTCGACGACAACTTGCGGGAATAGCCCAAGTCGAGAGCCATTTCATAGGGATTGACCGTGTTTTGCAATGCGCCACTTACATCATAAGTGGGCACCGAACCCAGCGAGAAATAGCGCAACGAGGCGCTCAACGCCTGCAAATCGTTGCCGCCGAATTTCCAGTAGCCGGCCGCATAAGCCAAGTTGATGTCGTTTACCAACTTACGCAACCACGGCGTGTATGAAACCGAAAAGCCGGCGCTGCTGAACGCGAAAGCATATTTCGACGGGTTCCAATACTGCGAGTTGACATCGGGGTCGGTGGCCACACCCAGATCGCCCATTGAACCGCCGCGCGCGTCGGGCGCGATATTGAGGGTGGTCACGCCCGTGGTGATGGGGTTGAACATGTCTTTCCCGTCACCATCGGCATAGACAGGGAAAGCAAGGAGGGCCAGCAGACCCGAGAAAAGGAGATATTTTATCGAATGTTTCATATTCCGTTGAGATATATCAATATGGTAATAACTTTCCTTTTACGATGTTTATTGTGGCGTAACGATGATTTTTTGTGTTTTTGTGGCTTCGCTACTTCCGTTAACAGAGATGATGGCCCGGTAGAGATAGATGCCGTCACGCACGCGGCGGCCGGCCTTGTCGGTCAGGTTCCACTCGATGGGCGACGACACCCACATCGTCGACATGGCCGTCTGCTCGGTGCTCCATACCTCACGACCCGACCAGTCGAATATCGACAGTTTTATGGTCATCAGCATGTCGGGTCGGTCGTGCCGCAAATAGAAACGGGCCACATCGCTCACGGGACTCTTTTCGGGATAGAGGCTGTAAATCTGAGGCTTCAACCCTTTTTGCACGGCAAATTGCAGGGTCCGCGACGAAGAGTTGCCCTCGGTGTCCCACACGGTAAAACGGAGCGAATGTTTCCCATCGGTAAGCGTGGGCAACTCATAGTAAACGTCACCCAGCCCGAAAGCTCCGGCCTCGGGTTGAAAATAGGAGTTGATGACATATTCCTGAGCGGGGTCGTCGTCGACACACAGCGTCATATCATGGCCGAGCCCGATGCCCGAGATGTTGATGCCCGAAGGGTCCTCGACGCGAGCCACAAAGAGAGGCGTTTCGTTCACTTTGTCCCCCTCCTCGAAGTCCGACGTATTAAGATACATGGAATGTATCGTCGGGCCCTCATCGTCGGCCTCGGTATCGTTGTCCATGCCGCCGACCAGGAAATGGCTGTTCATGCCCTGGGCCTGCCGACCCCGACTGTCGCAGGCATAGAGGTTGAACAATCCCGGTTCGTTGGAATAATTCAACTCTTTCGGCATTTTGAAGGTAAATTCAAATTCTCCCCCACGCACCGAATCACGTCCCGTATACAGCATGTTGTCGCGCGTAAAGAAGGTATAGGGTGTCACCTCCCCGTTGTCGTTCCCGTTCCCGCCGGTGACCACCTCCCGCTCGGAGTCATAGAGACGGGGATAAACCAGTCCGTCGAAATCGGGGAGCTTCTGGTCGTCGGCCGACCGCACTTCGCCCTTGACCGTCACCCACGAGCGGGCGCGGAGCAACAGGCTGTCGGCCTCGACCTCGGAGAGCAGCGTGTCGTTGATGGCCGTGACCTCCATCTTGTAAGAGGGGGCGTTAAGCCGCAAGGCCGGGTCACCAAGCAAAATGTAGTTGAGTTTGTTCATCAGCACATCGTTGGCATTGCTGGCCACACTGTTCTTGCCCCTACGCACGACATCGCCCAGCCGCACGATCCGGCCGTCGTCATCACGGTCGAAAAGGTGCTCGACAATCGCCTTGTTGATGTAGCCGTTGGCATGGATATATACCACGCGGGTGGTCGAGATAAGGGCGATACCGCCGCCCTGGGTGTTGAGGAACAGTTCCTCGCCGCCCGAATTGGGCCGGTCATCGAAGCGGCTGAAATCGCAGGTGGCCGTAATCCACAGGGGCAGGCGCGAAACATACATGTTCGATATGTCGCTCCATTCGAGGATTTTCTCGGCCGTCCACCCCTTGGTACTGCCGTGCCCCACATAATTGATAACGAGCAACCCGTCGCGCTTCAAGAGATTGAGCATCTGTTCCTTGGCATCGGGATAGGTGGCTCCCGTGGCCGCACTCACCCGATTGTAGGCATCGATGTAAAGTTTGTGGACTAAAAATTCGGGATTTTTCGTTTCGAGGATTTCGACCAAATCTTCACTTTGCGACATGTGCGTGCCCGAGTTGCCGTCATCGGCGACCAGGCAGATGTCGTTTTTCCAATATCCGTAATCGGTGTTGGTGGCATAGGCGATGAGCTTGTCGACCATGGCCGAGGCTTCGGCCTTGGTGCGCACGGGAAAACGGCCGATGCCGAGGTCGAGCGTCGCCCGGGAAAGGTCGGCGCCCTCGTCGTCGTGAAGGAAACCGAAGTAATCGTCTGTGACATAATTATTTCTCTCGTCGATGCTCTCGTCGGACTGGAAGGTAAGCAGGTAGCCCGAACGGTCATAAGATGCCCACTCTTGCGTCACCCGGCGATTGTCATAGCTGCCGTCGCCCAAGAGCAACAGATACCGCGGACGTTGCGACTCGTCGCCGGCCGCCCGGTCATAGAACATCTTCATGAAGCGGCGTATGGCCGTGGCATCGGGCGTCCCCGACGAAAACTCGTTATAGATGTGTGCAGGTTGCACCACTTGATAGGTGAGGGAGTCCTGCGCGAGATGGAACTCGCCCAAGCGAACGGCCTCGTCGCGGAAAAGCGGCGGCGCCACAATCACGAAATCGGTTGCCGCCAAAGCGTGCAGGTTCTGATTGGAAACCGTCCCGACCCAAGAGGGCGAAGGGAACGTCGCGACAGGGTCGAAAACCACATATTCGCGCAAGCCCGTCTGCCGGGGGACAAACGAAATCACGCCACCGGCATGTTCGGCCGCAATTTCCTGCGGGGCATAACCGGTCGTCACGTCCCATACGCACGGTGAGGACACCCCCCCGTCGCCAATTTCATAGCGCAACCGGGAGGTCGCCGACGAACGGTGACGGAAAGCCACATATCCGTCGTAGAGGCGCAACTCGCGCTCCATATTGAGGAGGATATAATCGAGATAGGCGGCCGAAGCGCCGTTACCGTCGAAAAGAATGCGCACGACATCGGGGTCAGCATCATTCCGCACAAAAGAGGTTTCTATCTTGGCCTCGACACCGCATTTGTAGTTCTGTCCGTCGGAGTCGAGAATCGGCGATATGGAGGCATCTTTTATCTCGCCCCCGTTGATTTGCACCGAGACCGTCGAAGCCGAAGAGGTCGATTTCGCCAAAAAGACGACTTCGGCCGTCACCGGCGTAGAGGTGATGCCCGGCAGGTCGAACGAGAACTCACGCCACGACTGGTAGAGGAAATCTTCGCCATAAAAGTTCCGACCCATTCGCCCGGGGCTGGACAATTCCTGCTCGTGCAACACCCGGTCATGGAACGTGGAGACCGTGAGCTGGGCCTCGGAGGCAGCGGCCGAGGCCACGACCTCGGGCGAGGCGGGCGCCTCAGCAAGTTGCGTGAGGAAATAATACCCATACATCGAATAGGGATTGCGTGTCCGCACAAAACGGTTGTTGCTCACATTCCAGGAAAGCACCCCTTGGGCATAGAAAAGCAACTTGGAGCCGGTGTGCAAGACGGGTACCTGAGGCAAATCGTCGACATAAGGTTGGGAGAAATCTTCGGACAGCATGGCTCCGCCATACCCGAAAACGGCGACCCGGGAGGGATCGGAGAAGCCATACTCCCGCAACTGGTCATAAGCAAGTTGATAGATGCCCGTATCATCGACCCGTATCTTCACCCACTGCCCCGCGGCCAACCGCGACGAAGCGGCATAACGCTCCGACGCCTGCGCCGAAACGCCTTGCCATAAAATGAGGAAGGTAGCAAAGAGGATATATTTTCTCATACGTTCATCTCTCGGTCATTACCGGATCAGGCACAATCACCGAACGTGGAAATCGAGCAGTTGACGTTCACCCAGGAAGCCTTGCAGATGGTCTCCGATAGCCACCGGGCCCACCCCTTCGGGGGTTCCCGTAAAAAGCAAATCGCCCATGCGCAAGGTATAGAATCGGCTGATATAGGCAATCATCTCGTCAATGGGGAATATCATATCGGCCGTGTGTCCCCGCTGTACCTCCTTCCCCCCGACACGCAGGGAGAAGTGTTGGTCTTGCACTCCCCCGGCCAACTCTTCCACCGGGACAAAATCTCCTACGACAGCCGAACCGTCAAAACCCTTGGAAATTTCCCACGGGGAACCTTCGGCACGCAGACGGGCCTGCAAGTCGCGGGCCGTAAAGTCGATGCCCACAGTCACCGCATCGTAATAACGGTGTGCAAAACGGGGCGCCACGTTCTTACCCAGTCGTGAAATACGCACAACCAGCTCGGTCTCATACTCGACCCGTTCCGAAAACGGCGGCAGGAAGAAAGGTTTCCCGTCTTTGAGCAACGCCGTGTCGGGTTTCATGAAGAGAACCGGCTCCTGAGGTAATAACGCACGATTCATCTCTTTATTGTGGCGGAGGTAATTCCACCCCACTGCAAAAATTTTCATATCATGGATTTTTGAGAGGCTCGGGTGCCTGCGGGATTTTGAAAAGGAAACTACGGGTTATTTCCCGAGCGTATGGTTCAGCCGGTTGAACATCACGGCCAAGTGAGCATATATCGAGGTGTTCTGCACGACAATATCATCGGGGGTCTTGATGCGGTAAGGGGTGAAATTCCAAATGGCCCGCACCCCGCCGGCTATCATGTCGTTGCAGGCCTCCTGCGCCCTATCGACCGGCACGGTGAGAATGCCGATGCAAGCGCCGAGCTGAGGTTGCAGCCGGGGAAAGTCGGCCACATCATACACCGGAATCCCGTTGATATGGGTGCCGACAAGCTGCTTGTCGACATCGAAACCGGCAATGACGTTCATGCCATACTGCGCCAGTCCCGTATCCTGCAACAAGGCCGCGCCCAAACTCCCGACACCGAAGATGACCGCCTTGTGTTTCTCGCCGAAACCCAGGAACTGTTCAAGGGCGTCGACCAGCGACGCCACTTCATATCCCACGCGGGTCTTTCCCGAGATGTTGATAAACGACAAATCCTTCGCAATCCGGGAGGCATCGACATTGAGCTCTTTCGATATTTGTGTCGACGAGACATACTCCACCCCTTTATCGCGCAGCAGTTTGACATAGGCCAAATACCAAGGCAGACGCCGCAATGAAGGTTCGGGCAAGCTCATTGATGTCCTCGAATTTCCGATTGCCATTTCCTGTTATTGTTTTTTTGACCCACAAAAGTAATATTTTTTTTGGCAAACTGCATATTCCGCTTTAAATTTGAGGGGATTATTTCCCCCTTATCGGTATTTCCACAGCAAACAATCTCCCGCCATGAGCAAGAACAACGACTGGAAAGAACGTCTCAATATCGTCTACTCGACCAACCCCGACTTCTCTTACGAAACCGAGGAGGAGCCCCAACCGGCAACCCTTCCCGCCGAGAAACAAGCCTTGCGCATCGAACTCGACAAGCGCCATCGCAACGGCAAAACGGCCACCCTCATCACCGGATTTGTCGGCACGGACGACGACTTGAAAGAGCTGGCCAAGCTCCTGAAAACCAAATGCGGCGTAGGCGGTTCGGCCCGTGACGGTGAAATCCTCATACAGGGTGACCTGCGCCAAAAAGTAAAAGAGATTCTCACCCGGGAAGGCTACTCCCGCACCCGCATCATATAAGACACCATGCTCAACGTCTATCGTGCATCGGCCGGCTCGGGCAAGACCTACCAACTTACCCTCGAATATATCAAGCTCCTGCTCGCCCCGCCCCAAAACGAGGAGGGACTGTTGCCCGGCGAACGCCAGCGGCTCTTCCGCCGCATCTTGGCCGTGACATTCACCAACAAGGCCACCGACGAGATGAAGCAGCGCATCGTCAGGCAACTCGACATTCTGGCGCACGACCCCGAATCATCGGAATACATCGGCCAACTGCTCGGCCGTGACGGCATCACCGCCGACATCGGAGCGTTGAAACGACAAGCCGCCGAACAACTCTACACGCTGCTGCACGATTTCTCGGGCTTCAACATCAGCACCATCGACCGCTTCTTCCAGCAAATCACCCGCTCGTTCATGCACGAAATCGGCTACTCGGGCGGCTACAACATCGAGCTCGACAGCTCCATGGTCCTCAACGAGGCAATCGACAACCTGTTCTTCGACCTCGAAAAACGAGAAAACCGGGAGTTGCTCAAATGGCTGGTCGATTATGCCCGGCAACAGGTCGAGGAAGACTCCTACAAGAACTTCCGGAAGAAAATCGACGAACTGGCCGAAGAAATTTTCAAAGAAGAATTCAAAAGCCAAAGCGAAATTCTCGAAAAAAAACTGCAAGACAAGCAATTCCTCGCCCGCTTCATCGCATCGCTCGACGAGAAAAAACGCACATTCGAGAAGCAGGTGCACGAACGGGCCGAGGCCGCGCTCACCCTCCTCTCCCAAAACGGGCTCTCTCCCGAAGATTTCAAATACGGCAACCGCTCAGGCGCCACCCTCTTGCGCAAATGGGCCGGCGGGAACTACGCCTTGCAACCGAACGACCGTTTCCGGCAAATGGCCGAAAACAGCGCCGACAAGTGGTACACCAAAGGCAAAACCCCCGACGACATCGTCGAAACCATGTCGCGCATCGAACCGGTATTCCATAACGTGTGCCGGGAAATCGTCCGTCTCTACGGAGCGCCTTATGCCGACTATCTCTCGGCCCTCCACACCAAAAAATACCTCTACACGCTGGGCATCATCAACGACATCGTCACCCACATACAAGATTACCAAAGCGAACACGGAACCCTCCTGCTCTCCGACACCAACGACCTACTGCGCAAGATTATCCGCCAAGACGACACCCCGTTCGTCTACGAGAAGATAGGCACCTACATCGACCACTTCTTCATCGATGAGTTCCAGGACACCTCGGCCACACAATGGAAAAACTTCTATCCGCTTATCAAAGAGAGCAACGACCGGGGACTCTCCAACCTGCTGGTAGGCGACGTGAAACAGAGCATCTACCGATGGCGGAATTCCGACTGGGAGCTGCTCAACGAGAAACTCCCCGACTATTTTCCCCAACGGGAACTGCACGACGAGACCCTCGACACCAACTGGCGGAGCGAAAAAGAGGTGGTTCGCTTCAACAACACCTTCTTCGACCGTGCCGCCGCCCGTCTGCAACAGGTCCTCAACGAGAACCTGCCGCCAAACTTGCGCGACGATGAAAGCCTGTGTCAAAAAATAGAGCTGGCCTACCGCAACGCCGCCCAAAAGACAGGCCGTAAAAATGCGGCCGACGGCGGTTATGTCGAAATCGATTTCTTTGAAAACACCCGGGAAAACGAAGAAGAAAGCCGCGCCAAGGACAAAGCCCTGCGACGCACCGTCGAAGTGCTGCGCGACCTCCAAGACCGCGGCGTCGCCCTACGCGACATCGCCATACTGGTACGCACCAAGGACGAGGGCAACCGCATCGTGCAATACCTGCTCCACGAACAAGCCTCCGCAGAAAACGACAAGTACCGATACGACGTCATCTCCGACGAAGCCCTGTATATCAGCAACTCATCGACCGTACAACTCATCATCGCCTTGCTCGATTACCTGCGTGCGCCACAAGAAGCGCTCACCCGCTTCATGGCTCTCTATTCGATAGAAACAGCCTACCGCAAGACCGTGCCCGACAAAGCGATACCCGGAATATGCAACCGCTTGCAAAAAGACGATGCCGAAGAGCTGCTGTGCCGCATCGAAAAGTTCCGGGGGGAACCTCTCTATGAGATATGCGAAAAAATCATCGACCTCTTTCCCGTCGACACGACCGGCGATGAAAACGTCTTCATACAAGCCTTCCTCGACCTCGTGCTGCAATATACCGAGAAACGCTCTTCCGACCTCAATTCATTCCTCCTCTGGTGGCACGACAAAGGCGTCACCCGCTCGCTCTCGACCCCCCAAGAGCAAGATGCCGTGCGCATCATGACCATACACAAGTCAAAGGGTCTTGAATTTAAAATCGTCATCATTCCCTTCTGCAACTGGACCATCGACCACCGCTCGACACATGCCCCCATCTTGTGGGCCGAAACGACGGCGCCATTCGACACACTGCCCATCGTCCCCATCGCCTACAACAGCGAACTGGCCGCGACACAGTATGCCCGCACCTATTTCACCGAACAAATACACACCTACATCGACAACCTCAACCTGGCATACGTCGCATTCACGCGCGCCCGCGAAGAACTCCATATCTTCGTGCCCAAAATTTCGGGATTGAACATCGGCACCCTCCTGCAACAATGTATCGAAGAGGACACGCCTGTGCCCTCGGCTACCGACAGGCCCTATGCCAACCTGCACGACGGCTACGACCCCGAGGCAGGCCGGTACATGCTGGGCACCCCCGCCCCGCTCAAAGAGAAGAGCCGCCATGCCCCGTCACAGGCACCCGCCCCTTACCGTTCGACACCTCCGGGCAAACGCCTGCACTTGCGCCTCATGGGGCAAGGGTTCTTCGACCCCGAAGACCGACGCCACCACGGCTCGGTGTGCCATCGCGTGCTCAGCTCCATCGCGACGGCCGACGACATAACACCGGCCATGCAAAAGCACATACAGGCAGGCGAAATCTCCGAAACCGATGCCGCAGAAATAGAGTCCATGCTGCGGCAGCAACTGGCCGAGCCCGAAAAACAACGCTGGTTCAAAGCCGGTAACCGCATACTCAATGAGCGCGACATTCTCCACCCCCGGCAAGGCACCTACCGTCCCGACCGCGTCGTCATCGACGGCGAGGGGGCCACGGTCATCGACTACAAGTTCGGCGCCGAACGCACCGCCCACAACAGGCAAGTGGCGGGTTATATGCACCTGCTCGAAGAGATGGGCTACAAAACCCGGGGGTACATCTGGTACGTTCCTTCGGGGAAAGTCGTTCCCGTCGAAGGATAGCACCCCTCCCCCAAACAAGAAAAAACAAAAGTCGCTGAAAAATGAACGGCGAAGCATCATTTGTGACAGGAATGCGCGTCGCATTCGAGCGGGAGAGGTTCAAAAGTCGCAAAACCGGACAGAAGCCGGCACTCTTCTCCGGCCACAAATAAAAAAAAGGCATCGATGAACGATGCCTTTATCTGAGTTGCGGGAGCCGGACTCGAACCAGCGACCTTTGGGTTATGAGCCCAACGAGCTACCAACTGCTCCACCCCGCGATGTTTTTCGTGGTGCAAAGATACGGCTCTTGCACAAAAAATCCAAACAATAAACTGTTAAATATTCTCACTTTTTCGGTTACATTATCCTTGCGTAGTGCTATCTTACTGAATTTCTGCGCTATTCGAAATAGAAACTCAACACGACCAACCGCGAAAAAGCCCTTTTCACCGCCTGAGTATATTTAATATCGAGCGGGTCGACCAGGTCGGTACGTTTGTGGCGGACAACATCACTCAGGCCGAAACAGAATTTCAATTCGGGAATCAGTTTGAAGAACGAGAGATAGATGTCGCACCCCACCCCCACTTCGAGATAGGTATCGTAGGTGTTAAGCCGCAACAGGTCATTGCGTTTCTTCGAAATGTCGATGGTAGGAGCCACGCCCAACGAAAGATAGGGGCAATAATTATTCAACCGTTTGGCGCTGTATTTCAAAGTCACCGGCATCATGATATAGGTCGATTTCAAATCGACGGTGCGGCGGGTGTCGCTTTGGTCCTCGCGAAACTCCACCGTCTTATTGCCGAACATAAGTGTGGGGGTGAAACGCAAATTGAGATAGGGGCAGAGGTAAAGGTCGCTCACCAAGCCCACATTGAAACCGGGCGAAAAAGAAGGCACCTCGGCATACCACGTCTCCCCGCCATCGGTCACCGCGCCGGTATGCCTGATGGCCAAGTCCTGCACATGCGTACCCACGGAAAAACCGAAATGGAGACGACGTTGGTCGACAAACGGCAGCCGCTGCAACTTCTGCTGCTGCCCCCATGCCGAGAGAACGACTACAAGTCCCGTCAATATGAAAAGTATCTTTTTCACGCGTTGTTTCGAAGTATGAATAAAACGCAGAATCTATCGAATTATTGCCAGTAAGGGAAAAAGATATTTGGGCAAATCGTCTTTTGTTCAAAAAACATTCGATTTAATTTGTCAGAAAAAAGAAAAACCGTACTTTTGCCAAACACATTACAACTAATTAGTACTAATTTTTAAATTCAAAACTATGGCTTACGTTATTAGCGATGACTGCATTGCTTGCGGTACCTGCATGAGCGAATGTCCCTCCGACGCTATCTCCGAAGGCGATATCTACAAAATCAACCCCGACAAATGCGTTGATTGCGGTACTTGCGCCGATGCTTGCCCCACTGGTGCTATCCACCCGGGTGAATAATCCGCAAAAATGAAAAGAATAAAAAGCTCTGCTTTGGCAGAGCTTTTTTATTTCCGGGCCCCATCGTCACAAAAGTAAGCCAACCCCACCTCTATCGAATGAATAAAAAAATGCCGGAAGCGAACTTCCGGCATTTTTTACGGTATCAATACCCACTAAGGCACTATCACTTGCCGCGCGGTGGTACCGGCGACAACGATGTAATAACCTTGCGGCACTTCAAGGGTGGCTTTTCCTTCGGCCGAAACGACTTCGGCACATTTCACGCCCGAAAGCGAATAGACGGCAACCGGCGTGCCGGCAGCCACGTTCTCAACCACGATGCGACCGGAAAGGGCATAGAATCGGATTTCGGCACTTGCCTCGGTCTCGTCGATAGACGTAGAGGTTGCCAAAACCTTTATCTCCGTGGTCTTGTAGGCATTGTCGCCGCTCAGTTTCGGGAAGAGCGTCGAGGTGATTTCACAGTAAACGGCACTGTCGAGGGCGGTCGTGAAGGTCGTCACCCCGGATTCTACCTTGTAGGAGTCGGCCGGTACCGGCGTGCCATTGGCATATTTCCAGGTGTAGGTGGCTTCGTCTCCGGCCGATACCAATCCCGACAGGTCGAGCGCTTCGCCCGCCTTTATGTCTTCACTCAACTCATAGGCGGCCAGCGGAGCATAGTTGTAGTTCTTCGGCGACAACCGGGGCAACGTGGCCGGCGTCATGCGGCTGCCCGTACAGTTCAGCGTCGTCTTTACACTGTCGGCAT
>DVLI01000009.1 GCA_018715595.1 Candidatus Caccoplasma merdavium
AGTTAAACCTGATCACGCCGATGGTACTGCGCAAGCGGGAGAGTAGGTAGCCGCCCCCTCAGCGCCGGAGACAGAAGTCCCCGGCGCTTTTTTTATATCCCCACACCCCACGCCCTGCTGCCGCCACCAACTAACAGCCCTGTACAGCCCAACAAGCCACCGCCGGACCCAACTGCCAGCCCCCCAGCCAATACAGCCACCAACAGCTGCCAACCACCCCCAACCAGTCTTCCCTACAACAGACACACGCTACACTGCCAGGCAACCCACAGACAGCCCATAGCAGACACTTAAAACACCCCGACCCACATCCTCCCGCAGTTAGCAAGAACAGAGACGCCTCACAGATTCGCAGACCCATGGCAGGTACATACAACTATCGCCCGCAACACGTACGCATTCGTTTCTTCTACCGATGTGCCACCACCGCCAATGTATTCCCCGTGATGAGTGTGAGCTCCACCTCCATTGTGAAACATTATTTTTATCGTAATATGTTTGTAATTAGTATGTTGTGATTTGAGATAACAAGAACGCCGATACCATACTGATGCAGTCTGCTGGTGTTTGTCTGTCTCCGAGGTCTTGCTTTTAGCTGCGATTCTTAAACCTTTTGTTCTGTAAAAAAAGCGATAGCCCTAGCTGTCATGCAAGGGCTATCGCTTGTGTTTCCATGTGGGAATATTAATCGAGCAGCATACCCTTGCGCACCTCTTCGATGACGGCATCGCCTTGTGATTTGCGGATAAGGGTCGATGCAAAGTCGATTGCGGCGGCCGGGCCTTTTCCGGTAACGATATTGCCGTCGGTCTCGACCATGCGGCCGGTGACCGTGGCACCGTGCAGCATCTCTTCAAAACCGGGGTAGCATGTGGCTGCCCGATTTTCGAGTATGCCGTTGACACCCAAAACGAAAGGTGCGGCGCAGATGGCGGCTAAGGGTCTGTCTGCTGCTGCGTGAGCTTTCAGTGCGTTTACCAAAGGGGCGCAGCCACCCAGGTTTTTCGAGCCGGGCATTCCGCCGGGGAGTATGAGCCACTCGGCCTCGGCAAAGGGTACTTCGTCGAGAAGCATATCGGCCGTAACGGGTATGTGGTGGGAACCGGTTACGGTTTTGTTGCCGGTAATCGATACGGTGCGGATTTCCATGCCGGCACGGCGCATCATGTCTACCACGGTGAGGGCTTCGACTTCTTCAAAGCCTTCGGCCAAGAACAGATAAGATAGTTTCATTGCATTTCTTTTTTTTGAGATTTATATTCAAGTATGGTTATCGTATTGAAGCCCGGTAAAGCGGTTGAACCTTGGAATGGCGTTTGTTTCCAACCTGCTTTAAAAATATGGCGAAAGGAGAAAACAGAGACAAACAGAAACAACATTTCGATGTTTGACTATGCCGAACCGAATCCTATTAGGTACAAATATAAGCAAAGCCCGTTGAAAAAATGTCGGCGCCGGCATAAAAAATCGTATAGATTTGAAAAAGATATTTTTCGCAGTCCGGGATAAAGAGTTCCAAAATTGCAGGGTAGAGGCAGTCGGTGTTTGCATAAAATGATTATCTTTGTCGAAGAAGCATTAATGGCAATTGCAACATGAACAGTTTTGGAAATATATTCCGGCTCACCACGTTCGGCGAATCCCACGGAAAAGGAGTGGGTGGCGTAGTCGATGGTATGCCGGCCGGTATAGAGATTGATACCGCATACATACAGCAGGAACTCGACCGCCGTCGTCCCGGGCAGTCGTCGATTGTTACGGCCCGCAAGGAGAGCGACAGCGTGGAGATTCTTTCCGGCGTTTTCGAGGGGCGCACGACGGGTACGCCGATAGGTTTTGTGGTCTATAATCAGGACCAGCATTCGTCCGACTACGACAACCTGCGCGCCTGTTACCGGCCCTCGCATGCCGACTATACCTATACGATGAAATACGGCCTTCGCGACCATCGGGGCGGCGGACGCTCTTCGGCGCGTGAGACCCTCTCCCGTTGTGTGGCGGGAGCCTTGGCCAAGGCCGCCTTGGCGCATCTCGGCATTCGCGTGTGTGCCTATACTTCGCAGGTGGGCTCCATAGCGTTGCCGGGCTGTTATACCGATTATGATTTGACCCGCATCGACGACAACATCGTGCGTTGTCCCGACGCCGAGACCGCCCGGCGCATGATCGAGCTCATCTCTGCGGTGAAGGCCGACGGCGATACCATAGGCGGTGTTATTACCGGCGTCGTACAAGGCGTGCCCGTAGGATTGGGCGAGCCGGTGTTCAACAAGTTGCACGCCGACCTGGGGGCGGCCATGCTGGGCATCAATGCCGTCAAGGGCTTTGAATATGGCATGGGTTTCGAGGGCGTACAGTACCGGGGCTCGCAGATGAACGATGCGTTTGTCGTGCGCGACGGCCGCGTGTCGACCGCGACCAACCATTCGGGCGGCATTCAGGGCGGTATTTCCAACGGACAGGATATTTACTTCCGCGTGGCCTTCAAGCCCGTGGCTACGTTGCTGCGCGACGTCGAGACCATCGACCGCGACGGCAATAGCGTCGTGGTCAAGGCGCGTGGCCGCCACGACCCGTGTGTCCTGCCCCGTGCCGTGCCCGTCGTCGAGGCCATGGCGGCCATGGTGGTGCTCGACCACTATCTGATGAACAAGACCAAACACCTTTAAACTTTACAGATATGGACATCAACTCTTACATCGAGGCTCATAGTGCCCGATTCTTTGAAGAACTCTTTTCGCTCATTCGCATTCCCTCCATCAGTTCCGACTCTTCCCGCCGGGCCGACATGGAGGCTTGCGCCGCCCGTTGGCGGGAGTTGTTGCTGGCTGCCGGTGTCGACCGTGCCGAGGTGATGCCCACGTCGGCCGCACCGGTTGTTTTTGCCGAGAAGATAATCGACCCGGCTTGGCCTACGGTTCTCGTTTACGGCCACTACGATGTGATGCCGGTAGAGCCCCTCTCGTTGTGGAAGACCGAGCCTTTCGAGCCGGTTGTCAAGGACGGGATTCTCTACGCCCGCGGGGCCGACGACGACAAAGGTCAATCGTTTCTCCAACTCAAAGCCTTTGAATACGCCCTTCACGAGGGCCTCTTGCGCTGCAATGTGAAATTTATCATCGAGGGCGGCGAGGAGATAGGTTCGCCCGGAGTGGAGGAGTTCTGCCGCGAACATACCGACCTGCTCAAAGCCGACATCATTCTGGTTTCCGACACCAGCATGGTGGGAGCCGATATTCCCTCCATCACGACCGGATTGCGGGGCTTGTCTTACTGGCAGGTCGAGGTGACGGGCCCCAATCACGACCTGCACTCGGGTATCTTCGGCGGGGCGGTGGCCAATCCCGTGAATGTGCTCTGCAAGATGATTGCCGCACTGACCGACGCCGACGGCCGCATTACCCTGCCCGGCTTCTACGACGATGTCGAAGAGGTGTCGCGCGAAGAGCGCGATATGCTGGGGGCGGTTCCCTATGACGAGGAAAAATACAAGGCCAATGTAGGGGTAAAGGCCCTTTTCGGAGAGAAAGGTTACACGACGCTCGAACGCACGGCCATACGCCCCACCTTTGATGTGTGCGGTATTTGGGGCGGCTACACGGGCGAGGGCGCCAAGACGGTACTTCCCTCCAAAGCCTATGCCAAACTCTCGTGCCGTCTGGTGCCGCACCAGCAGCACCACAAGATTGAGCAGCTGATGATCGACCACTTCAACCGCACGGCACCCGATACCGTGCAGGTGAAGATAGAGGCCATACACGGTGGCGAGAGCTATGTGTGCCCCATCGACCTGCCGGCCTACAAGGCGGCCGAGAAAGGCTACGAGGAGGCTTTCGGCAAACGTCCGCTGGCTGTGCGCCGGGGGGGCAGCATACCCATCATTGCCGTCTTTGAGCAGGTGCTGGGCATCAAGTCGATACTCATGGGCTTCGGCCTCGAAAGCGATGCCACCCATTCGCCCAACGAGAACATTCCCGTCGATATCCTGCACAAAGGTATCGTGGCCATTGTCGGATTCTATAAAAACTTCGGACACTGATGGCGGCAGATGCTTCTCGACCGCTTTATGCCGACATGGGCAGCTACCTGGCCGCCCGGTTTCCCTATAAGGTACAGAAAATCTCGCTTCATGCGGGATTTTCTTGTCCCAACCGCGACGGTACCAAAGGACGCGGCGGCTGCACCTATTGCAACAACCAGACGTTCAGCCCCGATTACTGCCACACCGGGCGGAGCATTACCGAACAGCTCGACGAGGGTATCGCTTTCTTCGCCCGCAAGTATCCCGACATGAAATACCTGGCCTATTTTCAGGCTTACACCAATACCTACGGGGCCACACCTTATCTGGCGGCCTGCTACGAGGAGGCGTTGGCACACGAAGGGGTGGTGGGGCTCATCATCGGCACGCGACCCGACTGCATGCCGCCCGACCTGCTTGCCTATCTCTCCGACCTGGCACGCGACCGTTATCTCATGGCGGAGTATGGCATCGAGAGCACCTGCGACGAGACGCTGGTGCGCGTCAACCGGGGCCACGACTACGCCTCGGCCGTCGATGCCGTGCGACGCACGGCCGAAGCCGGCATACCTGTGGGGGCGCACATGATATTGGGTCTGCCCGGCGAGAGCCGCGAAACGATACTTTCTCATGCCGGACGTCTGTCGGCCCTTCCCCTCACGATGGTCAAACTGCACCAGTTGCAGCTCATTCGGGGCACCCGGCTGGCCCAGGAATATGAGCAGGGTCTGGCCGACATATATCCCTACACCGTGACGGAGTATGTCGACCTGGCCATCGACTTCATCGAGCGGCTGCGCCCCGACATCGTCGTCGAGAGGTTTGTCTCCCAGTCGCCCGATGCGCTGCTTATCGCGCCGCGCTGGGGCTTGAAGAACCACGAGTTTACGGCACGCCTCCTGCAACGTATGCGCGAGCGGAATACCTGGCAGGGACGCCTTTGGACGGAATGATGCGACCGAAGTTATTCTCCCGGAAAAAATAAAAACGGTTCTCTTTTTCAAAGAAGAGAACCGTTTTTTATGGGTGGTGTGTGGACGGTGTGCCGTTTCCGGTTGTCGGCTTACTCCCCGTCGAGGGTGGGTGGAGTGTAGTTGCTGGCACCGATGTCGGGTCGGGTACCGTCGGTGGGGCGGGGCTGTCCGTAGAGGTCGGTGGCCGTCGAGTCGTTGAGGTAGGCCGTACTGCCGGCTTCGCGGGCGGGCGACGACTCGGTGATGCGGAAGTCGAAGACATACTCCTCACCCGTGGCGACGAAGAGGGGGTCTTGCCCCCAAAGACAGTCGATGAAGTTCTCGTCGTTCTCCCCGTTGGCTTGCAGCAGGCAGTGGTCGAACGTGATGGGTAGTCCTTCGATGTCGGCCGGTTCCATGAGTGTGCTGCGCGAGGTAAAGATGCTGTTGGCCATGAAGAAGCGCGGCTGTTGTTCCGGTGCCACGGTGTCGGCCGGCGCATGGGCCGTCAGGGTAAGGGCGGGAGCCGATATGATATCCCAGTTATAGAGGTTCGACACGGTGCAGTGTATCCATTCCGAGCGGCAGGCGGTGAGGTGCAGCAAAGCGCCTCCGGCGTTGGTGAGCTGGCAGTTGTAACCGCTGACCTGGGCGTATGAGGCCGATAGCAGGTGCGAGGCCGCGTTGTGTATGATGCTGTGTTGCAGGGTGAGCTTGGGTTGGGTCACGTCGCTCGAATCGATGCGTATGCCCCACGACGACCCGTGCATGTCGACATACTCCCAGCGGTTGCCGTAACTCTCGGTGCCAAACCGCACGCCGCCCCACTGTCCCGAGTAGTAGTCGTAGGGCAGGTTGGGAAACACGTTGTCGGTGCGGTCGCCCCGCAGCACGACGTGCAGCGAGTCCGACCCTTCGGCCAGCATGCGTCCGTCGATGCGGATATATGCCTTGTCGTGCAGGTAGAGGGAGGTGCCTTCGGTGAGGGTGAGGGTGGCACCGGCACTTACGACGAGACTGTCGTAGATGAGGAACGGTCGCTCACGGGTGAATGTGGTGTCGGTCGTGATGATTTTCCCGCCCCGGTACACAACGGCGTTCTGCCCGTAGGCTTCGAGTTTCACGTCCTGTCGCACCCCGTTGGTGAGGAATACGATGGAGTCTTTCACCAGGAAGGGGGTCGCTTCGTCGGTGGGGTCGATGTTGGCCTCCACAAAGACGTAGAGGCTGTCGCGGGCGCTCAACTCGATGGCGCCGATGTCGGGACCTTTTTCACCGTCGACGTTGATGAAGAAACCCGAATGTCCGGCGTCGGCCAGTCGCACCGATTCGATGCGTACCGCCCGGCTGTTGCGGTTGTAGACGCGGAACGACATCGTGGCCGTACCCTTGTCGGTGAAGATGGTGTCGAACTTCACGATGTCGGTCGAGAACGACAGCAGATGCGACGGGTTGTCGGTGAATCGCTCGTCGAAACAACTTGTCGCCAGGAGAGCGATGGCACACATGGCTATGCCGGTGAAAAAAGATTTTACATTCATGACGCTTACATAACGGGGTTTGTGCCGCTTTATTGTGTCCGCCCGGGTTTTGTCCCGGCCGAAAGATTCTTCCTTAATTGAAAAACTCTGTTTTCACTGTTCTCTTCTTTCGCTATTTTTGCAGGAGAGGCGGGAGGCGGCTTGGCATAGCCCTATTTGAAAACTTCGTTTCTATTTGTCTCTACGTTCTCCTTTGTCTATATTTGTGTCAAATATTTTTCGCGTATGAAATATTATCTCATTGCCGGTGAAGCCTCGGGCGACCTGCACGCCGCCCATCTCATGCGGGCTATTCTTGAAAATGACCCGCAGGCCGATTTCCGCTTTTGGGGCGGTGATGCCATGCAGCAGGTCGGCGGCACGTTGGTGCGCCACTACCGCGAGATGGCCTATATGGGATTTGTGCAGGTGGCTTTGCACCTCGGTCAGGTGTTGCGCAACATTGCCTTGTGCAAGAACGATTTGGCGGCTTATCGCCCCGATGTGTTGATTTTGGTCGACTATCCCGGTTTCAACTTGAAGATAGCCCGGTATGCCAAGGAGACGTTGCATCTGCCGGTACATTATTATATCTCGCCCAAGATATGGGCATGGAAGGAGCATCGCATCGTAGGGATAAAGCGGTATGTCGACCGCATGTATTCGATATTGCCCTTTGAGGTGGAGTTCTATCGCCGGCATGACTATGAGGTCGATTATGTGGGGAATCCCACGGTCGATGAGTTGTCGTCGCGTCGCGATGCCGATGAGACTTTTGCTCACTTCACGGCCGAGAATCATCTGCCCGACAAGCCGATTATCGCCCTCCTGCCCGGCAGCCGGCTGGCCGAGATTAAAGACAACCTGCGCATCATGATTGCCGCGGCTTCGGCGTTTCCCGATTATCAGATGGTGATTGCCGGCGCACCCGGTGTCACGCCCTCGTTTTATGACCCCTATCGGAGCGACGGTCGGGTGTCGATTGTTTTCGGGAAGACCTATCGGCTCCTCCAACAGGCTCGGGCGGCGCTGGTGACTTCGGGAACCGCCACGCTCGAAACGGCTCTGCTGCGCGTGCCCCAAGTGGTCGGCTACTATATGCGCGGCGGGCAGTTTACCTATTCGCTGTTCCGTCCCATGATAAAGGTCGATTATGTTTCGCTGGTCAATCTCATTGCCGATGCGCCCGTGGTGCCCGAATTGCTGGTGCACCACTTCTCGCCCGACGAGGCACGCCGCCATCTGGCGCCTCTGCTCGACGACACTCCCGAGCGTGCCGCCATGTTGCGCGGATACGATGAGATGGCCGCCCGTCTCGGAGAGCCCGGTGCGCCCGAACGTGCCGCCCGTCTCATCGTGGAGAGTCTGACGGCGCGGAGCCGTTAGCCCTTCAACTCCTTTACGGCATCGGCGAGGGCGGCGAATGAGTCGAGCGCGAGTCGCTTCGCGCCGCTCGTGAGAGTGATGCGGTCGTTGGCTTCGATAGAGATATAAGGAATTTTGTCGCTTGTGCGGGCGGCCTCCTCTCCCGGGGAGGTCGCCTTGTCTTTGTCTATGAGGCAGGAAAATCCGTTCCGGTTCAGCAGGTTGATGCCCCAGTGCAGGAGGGTGGCGTTGTCGGCCCGCAGCATGACGGGCGAGCAGCTGTGCACGAGCGGGTAATAGCTGCCGTGCTCGGGGTCGAACCGGATTGTGTCGGAAGGGAAGAGGCGGTCGAGTCGTCCCGAGAGAATCAGGTCTTCGGTAACGCCGCATTCCAGTCCGTATTGCGGGGAGAGCAGCCACAGGCGGTCGGCCAGTACCAGAGCCTGTTCCACGTCGTGGGTCGAGAGAAGAATCGTTTTCCCGCACTCCTCGGCCAGCCGGTGCAGCAACATCATGGTCTCGATGCGGCTGGGCAGGTCGAGAAAAGCGGTCGGCTCGTCGAGCAGTATCACATCGCTTTCCTGTGCCAGGGCTTTGGCGATGAAGGCTTTTTGCCGTTCGCCGTCGGAGAGTTGCGAGAGGTAGGCGTCGCGTTTGTGGGCAATACCTGCCAGCGCCATGACCTCTTTCACGCGTTCGCGGTCGTGCCGGTCGAGCCGCCCGAAGAACCCGGTGTAGGGATAGCGACCTAGGGCGACCAGTTCGTGCACGCGCAGTCCGCCGGCCATGTGCTTCTCGGTGAAGACGACCCCGATGCGTTGGGCCCGTTCCTGTTCGGAGAGGGCTGAAAGGTCCTTGCCGCCGAGCCTGATTTCGCCGCTGAGGCACGGTTGGGTGGCCGACATGGTGCGCAGCAGCGTCGATTTGCCGGCGCCGTTGATGCCGAGCAGGGCGGTCAGTTCACCCCGGTACAGGGAGAAATCCATGTCGGAGAAAAGAATGGCCCTTTCTTTCCCTTCGCGGTATCCGAGCGTTACCCGGCGGCCTTCGATGACGGCGGTGGTATTCATCAGTTGAAATATTGAATTTTCCGTTGGTTCACAATGACATAGATAATCACCGGCGCGCCGAAGAGCGGTGTCACGGCGTTGAGCGGGATAATGCCGAGTTCGCCCGGCAGGACGCAAAGCAGGTTGCACAGCAATGCCACGACGCTGCCCGTGAGCATGGTGGCCGGAACGACCCAACGGTGGTTCGACGATTGCAGCAGCAGTCGGGCGATGTGCGGGACGGCCAGCCCGATGAAGGCGATGGGCCCGCAATATGCCGTCACGACGGCGGTGAGCCAGCCTGTGCAGAGGAGCAACCCGATGCGGGTGAGGCGTACGTTCACGCCTAGGTTGGCGGCATAGCGTTCGCCCAGCAACAAGGCATCGAGCGGCTTGATGAGCAGCAGGGCGCCGACGAGCCCGATGAGTGTGGCTATGGCGAAGAACGGCATTTGTGCCATCGATATGCCCGAGAAATCGCCCAGCCCCCAGATGGTATAGGAAAAGACCCCTTCGGCCGTGGCGAAAAAGTTGAGCAGCGAGATGGCCGATGAGGTGATATATCCGACCATGATGCCGATGATGAGCAGCATGACGTTGCTTTTCACCATCGAGGCGAACGCAATGATGACGCCCAGCACCACGATGGCGCCGGTCATGGCGCCGGTGAGTACCGCCAAGGTGCCCGAGAGCATGAAACTGCTGCTTCCGATGCTCCCGCCGAGCAGGAGCATGACAATGGCTACACCCAGTCCGGCTCCCGAGTTCACGCCCAGTATCGACGGCCCGGCCAACGGGTTGTTGAAGGCCGTCTGCAACATAAGTCCGGCCGTGGCCAGCGAGGCGCCGGCAAGGAGTGCCGTGATGGCTTGGGGCAATCGCGATTGCAGCACGATGAAATCCCAGCCCGGTTTTTCCGAGCTTTTGCCCAGGCAGATGTCAATAACGGCGTCGAGGGGGATTTTTACCGACCCCCATGCCAGATTGGCCAGCACGAGCAGGAGCGTGAGTGCGGTTGCAAGGAGTAGAAAAGTGCGGGGTTTCATGGTTGCAGGCGATGGTGATAGCGACATGTTTCACCGGGCAGGAGCTCGGGGTGAAAAATGAGAATGAAATCTTTCAGAAGCAGGTCGGGGTGAAGCGGCACCTCTTCGAAAAAATGGTTGTGGGAGAGGTTGCAGCCGTAGATGTGACCTTCGGAAAAGGCTTTGAAACGGGTATATGGGGCATATTCCGATGCCAGGGTTTGCCGTGTCATGCTGTCGGGGGCCGAATATTTAAACAACCAAAAGTCGGCTTCTGCGGCTCGGTCGAAGACCGATTCGAAGGTCAGCGCCAACGACCCGGCATGGTGGTCGTCTTTCCAGAGATAGTCGGCGCCGGCATCGGCAAACAGGCGCGCCATGTAGCTCTTCCCGCCCGGCACAAACCACGTCGCCCCGGTTTTCTTCTCGGCAACCACGGTAGGACGGGTTTTTACGCCCGTGACACATTGCCCGAGATTGAGGTAGGCTTTTTCGATTTCGTCGAAAAGGGAGTCGGCTTGCGCTTCCCGGTCGACAAACAAGCCGATGAACCGTATCCACTCGGCGCGTCCCAAGGGGGTGTTCTCCATGTAGTCGGCACATTCGATGAGGGGCACGTTCAGTTTTTCGACACGTCCGTATCCGCAGTTCTCAAAGGGCGAGGTGAAGATAGCCTCGGGTGCGAGGGCAATGATTTTCTCCACATCGGGAGCAAACGAGTTGCCCACGTCGATGATGCGTCGCTCCGACAGTGCCGCGCGCAGGGTCGTGTTGGCGATGTATTCCGATTCGCACACGCCCGCGATGCAGCCGGCCGCACCCAGTTCGTCGAGCATGGTGCCGTGCACGGCCGAGTAGACAATCGTGCGGTCGACCGGCGTGCGCACCACGGTTCCCGCGGGGAGGTCGGCCGGCAGGTCGGCCTTTTTGTCGACCAGTACATAGCGGTGCAGCAGGCG
Source organism: Candidatus Caccoplasma merdavium (assembly GCA_018715595.1). Lineage (NCBI taxonomy): Bacteria > Pseudomonadati > Bacteroidota > Bacteroidia > Bacteroidales > Bacteroidaceae > Candidatus Caccoplasma > Candidatus Caccoplasma merdavium. Next base: position 10,893 of record DVLI01000009.1, read on the forward strand.
GGTCGTGTCCCACGGGTTGCGCACGTCGGCTATCGTGTAGCCGGCATGGCGGGTTATCTCAAACCCTTCGGCATATTTTATTTCCGTACTTCTGCCGTTGTTGTCGGCCGTCGTTCCGTTTTGGCAGGAGAGGGTGGCCAACGCGAGAAACAAGAGGCAGCAAAATGCGGTGATGCGGGAACGTGTCATGGACATGATGGGTTATTCGGGTCTCAAAGATACGGAAAGCGCCGCGTAGTGGCAAGGAGAAAACAAAGTTTTAGACTTCCGACAGGGGGCGGGGCATCACTTTGTGGGCAATTCCGTTGCGGATTGACAAAAAAGACACTCCATCGCGCCCCGATGGCCGGGGCGCGATGGAGTGTCTTGTCGCCGCTTTTCGGCTCGATGGTTAAAGGTTCAGCGCGTTGATTTGGGCAATGACCCTGTGCAGGTCGCGTTCGAGGGTGATGCGTTGCAGCTTTACTTCGTAGAGTGCGTTTATCTCGCTCAGGAAATCGGTCTCGTTGAGCACCCCGGTGCGATAGGCTTCGTTGATGTATTTCATGGCCGATGCCTGTTGCAGGTCGATGCGGACAAATCGTTCGAGCGTGGTTTTCAGCGTGGAGTATTGTCCGTATAGCTCTTTCAGGGTCGATTCCCTGTCGATGCGTTCGCTTTCGAGAAGCGCGTCGGCATATTCGATTTGGGCTTTGGCCCGTTTTATCTCCCGACGGCTTTTCCACAGCGGCAGGGAGATGCCCACGATGACGCCGTTGAGTTTCTCTTCGCCGCCTATCTCGTGGTGGTATCCTACGGTGATGCCGGGCAGGGCACCCGAGCGGCTTACTTTCAGTCCGGCCTCGGCTCCCCGTTTTTCGGCGTGTAGGGCCAGCAGTTGCGGTGCGCGGGTCTCATACTCTTTTTGCATGACTTCAAACGGCAATACCTCTTCGGGTATCGAGAAAACGGAATCGGTGAATACAACGGCGTGCCCTCCGTTCAGGTTTTGAAGCCGTTCGAGCGCGCTTTTGAGTTCGACCCGTTTCAATCCGCATTGGTTTTGCATGTTGGCCCATTCTATGTCGGCCCGGTTTTTTTCGAGGCTCGACACTTCGCCTTTTTCCAGCGCCTTGCTCATGGCCCGGGCCATGCGATGGGAGTTCTCGGCCCGTTTGTGCAGCAATAAACACTCTTGCCGCAGGGCGATGATGTCGATGCAGAGCAGTTTGGCTTCGAGCAGCAGTTCCTGCCTGAATGCGTTCAGTTCATGTCCCAGTTGCTCTTCGCGGGCCAAGACCGCTTTGCGCCGGGCAAAATAGGCGGAGGGGAAGTCAAATCCTTGGGTGACGTTTATTTCCGAGACCGGTTCGCCGCCTCCTTTTTGCCACGAGTGCATATATTCCACTTCGGGACCTTCGGGCATGTTCCCGGCTTTCGCTTCGAGCCGTTGGGCCTTGTCCAGCTTTTCTTGGGCACGCAGGGCGGCGTTGTTGGCTTCGATGCCGCGCAGTATGTCGTCGATGTCCTGAGCCTGTGCCTGACCGAACAGCATGACCGACATGATGCTTGCTATAAATAATCTACGCATGGGATTTTTTCTTTGAGTTTAAAAACAGGTAGACGGTAGGTATGACAAATATGTTGAGCAGGGTCGAGCTGATGAGGCCGCCGAGGATAACCTTGGCCATGGGGCTCTGTATCTCGTTGCCGCTGATGTCTCCCCCCAGGGCCAGCGGAATGAGGGCCAAGGCCGACGACAGCGAAGTCATGAGTATGGGGTTGAGACGGTCGAGCGAACCTTGCACGATGCTCTCTTTCAGGGAGATGCCTTCGTGGCGTAATTGCCCGTAGTGCGATACCAGCAAGATGCCGTTGCGCACGGCGATGCCCAGCAGCGAGATAAACCCGATGATGGCCGGAATGCTCACGATGCCCGAGGTCATGGCGATGGCTGCCACGCCGCCGATGAGGGCGAGCGGCAGGTTTATCATGATCATGCCCGAGAGCGTTAAACTCTTGAACTCTTGGAAGAGAAGCAGGAAGATGACCAGCAGGGCGATGGCCGAGGCAAAGGAGAGGGTGCGGGCGGCCGATTGCTGGCTCTCAAACTGTCCGCCATACTCGATGTAATATCCCTGCGGAAGTTCGACCGCGCTTTCGATGGCCGAGCGTATCTCTTCGACGGCACCGCCCAGGTCTCCGCCCGTGACGTTGGCCGAGACGACGATTTTGCGTTTCACGTTTTCCCGGTTCACGGCGTTGGGACCCGATGTCGATACGATGTCGGCGATCTGGCTCAACGGCACTTTTCCGCCGTCACCCGTGTCGACCAGCAGGTCGCCGGTCTCCTCGATGGTGCGGCTGTGCCCGTCGCCGACCTTGACCGTGAGGTCGAACGTGGCATTCCCGTCGTAGATTTGCGAGACGATTTCCCCATCGAGAGCCACACGCACCCACTGTGAGAAATCGGCAAGCGAGATGCCGTAGCGGGCCAGCATCTCCCGGCGTGGAATGATTTGCAGCTGGGCGCGTTCGACCTGCTGCTCGACCATCACGTCGGCGATACCTTCGACCGATGAGATGGCCCGTTTGATTTCCTGCCCGAGGGTGTACATCTTGTTCAGGTCTTCGCCAAACAGTTTGATGGCGATGTTGGCCTGTGTGCCCGAGAGCATGGCGTCGATGCGGTGGGAGATGGGTTGCCCGATTTCGAGGTCGATGCCTTTTATGGCGCCGAGGCGGGCACGCACATCGGCCAGGAACTCTTCGCGGCTCCGCTTGTCGAGGACAAAAGGCGCTTCTATCTCCGAGGTGTTCACGCCGAGAGCGTGTTCGTCGAGTTCGGCGCGACCGGTTTTGCGGGCCACGGTCTGTATCTCGGGAATTTCGAGCAGTATCTCTTCGGCCATGCGCCCTATCTTGTCCGACTCTTCGAGCGAGATGCCGGGCAGGGTGCTTACGTTGACGGTGAGGGAGCCTTCGTTGAAAGGCGGCAGGAAGCTGCTGCCCAGGGTGGTGTATAGCATGACGGCTCCGACAAAGAGGAGCACGGCGCCCCCGATGACCAGACGGCCGTGGTGCAGTGCACCTTGCAGGGCGCGGCGGTAGATTCTTTTGAGGAAACGCGACAGCGGTGCCTCGTTCTGGTGGCTGCGCAAGGTCTTTTCCGAGGTGAGCATGTAGCTGCACATGACGGGCGTGAGGGTCACGGCAACCACCATCGAGGCGAAGAGCGAGACGATAAACGAGATGCCGAGCGGCCGCAGCATGCGACCCTCCATGCCGCTGAGGAAGAAGAGCGGGACAAATGCCACGATGGTGATGATGGTGGCGTGCACGATCGAGGTGCGTATTTCACGCGAGGCGTCGTAGACCACTTGCAGGACGGGACGCCGCTCCGCTTTCGGCCGGGCATGGTTTTCCCGCAGACGCTTGTAGACATTCTCCACGTCGATGATGGCGTCGTCGACCAGCGAACCTATGGCGATGGCCATACCGCCGAGGCTCATCGTGTTGATGGTGAATCCCAGTCCTTTCAGTGTGAGAATGGCGGTGAGCAGCGAAAGCGGCAGGGCGACGAGCGAGATGAGGGTGACGCGCCCGTTCATGAGGAAGAAGAAGAGTACGATGACGACAAACAGGGCACCCTCCCACAGTGAGTGGGCGATGTTGTCGATGGAACTTTCGATAAAGCGCGACTGCCTGAAAATGTCGGTCGATATATGCACCTCGGGCAGCGTCTTTTGCAGCTCGGCAAGGGTCATGTCGAGTTGCTCGGTGAGTTCCAGCGTGTTGGTGGCCGGCTGTTTGGTGACGGTGATGAGTACTGCCGGGCAACCTCGTTCCGACGCTACGCCGAGCTTGGGCGACTTGTTGCCGATGACCACGTCGGCGACATCGCTCAGCACGATGGGTTCGCCGCTCTCCGCAAATTTGATAAACCCTTTGGCTATTTCGTCGGCATCTCGGTCGGCCACCATGCCGCGCACGACATATTCGTTGCCGTATTCGTAGATGACTCCGCCCGAGGCGTTGAGGTTCATGTCACCGGTGGCGGCCAGAATCTCGGCCAGCGACACGCCGTAGCGGCGCATACGTTCGGTCGACAGTTGTATCTGGTACTCTTTGAGGTCGCCGCCGATGACCGAGACTTGTGCCACACCGCCCGTCGAGAGGAGGCGGGGACGAATGGCCCAGTCGGCAATCGTGCGCAGTTCCTGCATCGACAAGGAGTCGGAGGTGAGTCCCACAATGAGTATTTCGCCGAGTATCGACGACTGGGGCCCGAGGGTGGGCTGTCCGGCCGTCGTGGGCAGTTGCTCGCCGATGGAAGCGAGTTTTTCCGAGACGATTTGTCGGGCGAGGTAGATGTCGGTGTCCCAGTCGAATTCAATCCACACGACCGAGAATCCGTTGGTCGACGACGAACGCACCCGGCGCACGTCGGTGGCTCCGTTCAGCGCCGTTTCGATGACAAACGTTACCGTGCGTTCCACCTCTTCGGTGGCCATGCCGGGGGCTTCGGTCATGACGACCACGGTGGGGGCGTTCAGGTCGGGAAACACGTCGACCTCCATGCGTGAGGCTGTGTAGATGCCCGTTACCGTGAGCAGCACGGCAATGGCGACAATCAACAGCCGGTTGTGAAGGGAGAAATTGATTATCTTGTTGAGCATGGCGGTGACGGATTAGTGGTTATGGGAATGTCCGTGGGGAATGGTGCCCGAGGCGGCAGCCATCTTCACCTGCACGGCACCGCGGGTGACGACCCGTTCGCCGGGTTGCAACCCGGCTTCGACGGTTACTTCGCGGCCGTTGTTGTCGCCGATTTTCACTTCGCGTCGCTGGTATCCTTCCTCGTCGAGCTGCACATAGACATAATATATGCCTTGTGCTTCGGTCAGGGCCGAGAGGGGGAGGACGACGGCCTTTTCACGGGTCTTGCCGCTCAATGCCACCTCGGCATAGAGGCCGGCGACCAAATCTCCGGGATTGTCAAACTCGAAAGTCACCGGTATGAGGGTCGAGCCCGTGGCCGTGCTGCGGCCTATCGAGAGCCGGCGGCCGTTCAGTTCCGAGACGGCGTAGGTGGAGTCGGCCGCTGCGGTCGAGAAGTAGGCGTCGGTCATGTCGGTCAGGCGGTTGTAGTACCGCTGCGGCACTTCGGCCGTGAGGCGCAACCGGCGGTTGGTCGTGATGGCGGCCAGCGGTGTGCCGGCCTCGACATATTGCCCGGCATTGACCGACAGTCGGGTGAGGTACCCGGCCTGCGTCGCTTTTACCGGTACCCCTTGCTCGCTTTCCGAGGCGAGGGGCAGGTATTCGGCTTCGGCTCGCAGGAATTCGGCCCGTGCGGCATCGACCTCTTTCTGAGAAACGACGTGCCCGGCTTGCAGGGCCATTGCCCGTTCGTAGTCGGCCCGGGCTTTTTCATAAGCGGCTTGTGCTTTGACTGCGGCATTGCCCGAGGCCAATCCGCGTGTCGAGATGTAGAACAGGGTTTCGCCGGCGTTTACACCGACGCCCTCGGCCGGATTCCCGTCGCCGAAGACGACGATGCCCCCGACGGGCGAAAAGAGGAATATCTGGTCGTTGGGCGTGTTGGTGATTTCGCCGCTGCAATGAATGACGGGGGAGAAGTACGAGGCTTCGACGGTCTGCACTTCGAAGTCGGTGCGAGCCGCCTGTTCGGCGGGAAATATGATTTCGTCTTGATGGCCGGCTTCTTCGGCGGCCTCTCCGGCATGCGGGTCATGGCTTTCTCCGGCGACGTGGCCGTGAGGGTCTTCGGTTTCGTGGTTGTGGTTGTGGTCGTGGTCGTGGTCATGGGCGCAGCCGGTGCAAACGGTCACACTTATAGCAAGTAAAAATAAAAGATGTTTCATATCGCTTGTGTAAAAGAATGAATGAAGTGGCGCCTGGGGCGCCTGATAAGGGTAGCGCGACCCGGCGGGCGGGTCATCGCGGGGAGAGGGTTAAGCGATATGAGTCCCGGCTCTTACGGGAAGGGCTTTGACGTGATAAGTGAGAAATGTATCGGGCAGGGAAGGAGTCTCCTTGATGCCGAGCGATACCCTGCACTCGTCATACTGCTGTTGGCATTCCTGGCAGGGAATGGCGGCCGACAAGTGGCAATGGAAGGTGTGCAAGATGTCGTGGCAGGGCACCGGCAGGAGATGCGGGTGCGAAGGTGGCAGGACCGAAATGACCCGGTGGCTGCACGGTATGTCGGGATAGCTGTGGTTGTGGTCGCAGCAGCCGTCGTTTTCGTTGTGGAAAGGCAGCGCGTCGTTGTGATGATGTTGGCCGGTGCAGTGGCTTATGTCGAAACAGGCAGCCGTGGCGCCGTTGTGATGGTGATGCGGGAACAGCAGCAAGCCTTGTGTCAAAACGCACAAGACAAAGACAATTTTCACCCATCTGCTTTCCCGTAATTGTTCCATGTCGCAAAAATAGGGACTTTCTTCGGGATAGGCAAATCTCTTTGGCTCGAAATCGTTTTTACCGTCCTCCCGAAGGTGGAAATATTGCCCTCCCGGAAGGAAGAATATTATGAGGAGAATTTGAACGAAAAGAATTGTTCTTCCGTTAAATAGGACAGAATAAATTTTTAGGGATTGATGCCCTTTTGAAGAAAAGACGTTATCTTTGCTACCCGAATTTGCAAATAGAAGAAAATGGCGAATGCAATAAAACTGAAAAAGGGGTTGGACATACCCATTGAAGGTGCTGCCGAGGCTCGTATCGTCGAGGCTCCGGAGGCCGGGCGGTATGCCCTTGTCCCCGATGATTTCCACGGTATCGTACCGAAAGTCCTTGTGAAGCCCGGCGACAAAGTGCGGGTGGGTACGCCTCTGATGTGCGACAAGAATCGACCCGAGATGCAATTCGTTTCGCCGGTAAGCGGCGAGGTCGAGGCGGTAAACCGGGGCGAGCGGCGTAAAGTCCTCGACATCACGGTGAAGCCCGACGGAAAAATGGAGCCGGCCGATGCGTCCCGTCCCGAGTTGGCGACCCTCGACGGCGAACAGGTCAAGGCCATTCTGTTGGCGCGGGGACTCTTCATGTATATCAAGCAGCGACCCTATGACATCATTGCCGACCCCACCATCTTCCCCCGCGATATTTTCGTCACGGCATGGGATTCGGCTCCGCTGGCTCCCGATTTTGACTTCGTCGTGAAAGGTCGTGAAGACGATTTGCAGGCCGGCATCGACGTGCTGGCCAAGCTCACGGCCGGTCGCGTATATCTCGGTGTGCGTGCCGGTAGTCCGCTCGCGGTGCGCGGTGCCGAGGTCGTTGCCTTTGAAGGCCCGCACCCGGCCGGGAATGTCGGCGTGCAGATACACCACATCGCCCCGGTCTCAAAAGGAGAGACGGTGTGGACGCTCAGTGCCTTCGACCTGCTGGTTATCGGCCGCTATTTCCGCACCGGCGTGCTCGATTTCTCGCGGCTCGTCGCCCTTACCGGCTCCGAGGTGAAAACCCCGCATTACGTCAAGACGATATGGGGCGCGGAGGTGAGTTCGATCATCGACGGCAATCTTGTCCCGGCCGACTATCACCGCCGCTACATCAGTGGCAACGTCCTCACGGGAACCCGTCTCGGCGAGCACGATTATCTGCGTGCCCCGCACAGCCAGATTACCGTCATACCCGAGGGCGATGACTGCCATGAACTCCTCGGCTGGGCGATGCCCGGTTTCGGGAAGTACAGCGTTTCCCACTCCTATTTCTCGTGGCTGTCGCGCGGCCGCCGCTACCGTTTCGACGCCCGTCTGCACGGCGGCGAACGGGCCATCATCATGCAGGGCGAGTACGACAAGGTGTTGCCCATGGACATTCTGCCCGAGTTTCTGGTCAAGGCCGTCCTTGCCTTCGACATCGACAAGATGGAAAACCTCGGTATCTACGAAGTCGCACCCGAGGATTTTGCCCTCTGCGAGTTTGTCGATACCTCGAAACTCCCCTTGCAGGCCATCATACGGGAGGGCCTCGACAAGTTGCGGAAAGAGATGAATTGATTTTAAAACGATAAAACGACAGAACCTTGAAAACGTTAAGAAATTATCTCGATAAGATAAAGCCCAACTTCATGCCCGGAGGTCGGTGGGCGATGTTCCGTTCGGTATTTGAGGGGTTTGAAACATTCCTTTATGTGCCGGCGACGACCTCTCCCTCGGGGGTACATATCCACGACAGCATCGATACCAAGCGCACCATGTCGGTGGTCATACTGGCATTGGTGCCGGCCCTGCTCTTTGGCATGTATAATGTCGGTTATCAACATTATCTGGCCATCGGTGAGCTCTCGGCCGTCGGTTTCTGGACGGTCTTCTTCTTCGGATTCCTGGCCGTCCTTCCCAAAATCATCGTCTCCTATGTCGTGGGGCTCGGCATCGAGTTTGTCGTAGCCCAGTGGCGCGGGCACGAGATACAGGAAGGCTTCCTCGTATCGGGTATCTTGATACCCCTGATTGTGCCGGTCGACACCCCGCTGTGGATGATAGCCGTGGCCACGGCCTTTGCCGTGATTTTTGCCAAGGAGGTTTTTGGCGGCACCGGCATGAATATCTTCAATGTGGCACTTGTCACGCGGGCATTCCTCTTCTTTGCCTATCCCTCGAAGATGTCGGGCGATGAGGTCTTTGTCCGCACGGCCGATACCTTCGGTCTCGGAGCCGGACAGGTGGTCGATACCTTCTCGGGGGCTACCCCGCTGGGTCAGGTGGCCACGCATGGGGGCGGCGACCTCGTGCTGCACAATATCGTGGGCGAACCCCTCTCGACGCTCGACTATTTCCTCGGCCTGATTCCCGGCTCGATAGGGGAGACCTCGACCCTGGCCATTCTTTTGGGCGCTGTCGTCCTGCTCTGGACGGGCATCGCCAGCTGGCGGGTCATGCTCTCGGTCTTTGTCGGAGGTCTGGTGATGAGCACTGTTGCGGCGCTGTTCCCGTCGCCCGTCTATCCCGGTTCCATGATTTCACCCGTCGACCAAATCTGCCTTGGCGGTTTTGCCTTTGCGGCCGTGTTTATGGCGACCGACCCCGTAACGGGCGCGCGCACCCGCACGGGTCAATATATTTACGGATTTCTTATCGGCGTGATAGCCATCTTGATACGCGTGTATAATACCGGTTATCCCGAAGGCGCCATGCTGGCGGTGCTGCTGATGAACGTCTTTGCACCGCTCATCGACTATTTCGTGGTCGAAGGAAACATCAAACGCCGCCTCAAACGAGCCCGCAAGGCATAATGCAACACGACTATGAACAAGCAAAGCAATACTTACACAATCCTTTACGCATCGGTCATGGTCATCTTGGTGGCCGCGGTGCTGGCTGTTACCTCGTTGAGCCTGAAAGAGAAGCAGACCCGCAACGTCGAAATCGACAAGATGAAGCAGATTCTCTCCTCGGTGCACATTGCCGCTACCGCCGACGATGCACAGTCGCTCTATAAGAAATATATCGTCGACAGCTATGTGCTCGATGCCGATGGGAAACCTGTCGATGGTGCCGACGCTTTCGGTGTCGATGTCGCCGTGCAGGTGAAGTTGCCCGCCGCCGAGCGCCGTCTGCCCGTGTATGTCTGCCGTCTCGACAACGGGGCGCAGAAATATATCGTGCCCCTCTACGGTGCCGGCCTGTGGGGACCCATTTGGGGATATTTGTCCATCGATGCCGACGGCAACACCATCTACGGGGCCTATTTCGCCCATCAGAGCGAGACCCCCGGCCTCGGAGCCGAGATTCAGACCGAGGCTTTCTCGGGACAATTCGTCGGCAAGCACCTCTTCATCGGCGGTGAGTTCAAGCCCGTTGCCGTGGAGAAGAAGGGGCAGAAGCCTCTCAACGGCGCCGAGTATGTCGATGCCGTTTCGGGCGGAACCATCACCAGCAAGGGAGTACAGGCCATGCTCTCCAACAGCCTCGACCCCTACCGTCGTTTCCTTGAATCGTTGAAATAATATAAAGATATAGAGATATGCTGTTATCGAAGAAAAACAGAGAAATACTTTTGGGCCCGCTCTCGCGCAACAACCCCGTCATCGTGCAGGTGTTGGGCATCTGTTCGGCCCTTGCCGTTACAGCCAAGCTCGAACCTGCCTTTGTCATGGCCATCTCCGTGACGGCCGTGCTGGCCTTTTCCAATGTCATCATTTCGCTGTTGCGCAATACCATTCCCGGCAGTATCCGCATCATCGTGCAACTGGTGGTCGTTGCGGCGTTGGTCATCGTCGTCGACCAGGTGCTCAAAGCCTATGCCTATGACGTGAGCAAGCAGCTCTCGGTCTTTGTGGGGCTCATCATCACCAACTGCATTCTCATGGGGCGCCTCGAAGCCTTCGCCCTCGGGCACGGCCCGTGGGAGTCGTTCCTCGACGGAGTGGGCAACGGCGTGGGGTACGGCCTTATCCTGGTGATTGTGGCCTTCTTCCGCGAATTGTTCGGCTCGGGAACCCTCTTCGGCTACCCCGTCGTGCCGCAATGCCTCTATGACTGGGGCTATCAGAACAACGGCCTCATGATATTGCCCCCGATGGCATTGATTACGGTGGCCTGCATCATTTGGGTGCACCGCCTCCGCAATAAGGATTTGCAAGAAAAATAGTATCACACTCAAAGAGTCTGACACATGGAAAATCTCAATCTGTTTATCCGGTCGATATTCATCGACAACATGATATTCGCCTACTTCTTGGGAATGTGCTCCTATTTGGCCGTCTCCAAGAACGTAAAGACCGCCATGGGGCTGGGCGTGGCCGTGACCTTCGTCCTGGCGATAACCCTGCCGGTCAACTATATGCTCGAAAACTACATACTCAAAGCCGGCGCCCTTTCGTGGCTCGGAGAGTCGTTTGCCGATGTGGACCTCAGCTTTCTGAGTCTCATCTTTTTCATCGCCGTCGTGGCGGCCATGGTGCAGCTCGTCGAGATGATAGTCGAGAAATACGCACCGGCGCTATACAATACGCTGGGCATCTTCCTGCCGCTCATCGCCGTCAACTGTGCCATCTTGGGCGCTTCGCTCTTCATGCAGCAGCGGTCGTTCCCCAATGCGTGGTCGGCCACGGTCTACGGGCTCGGTTCCGGAATCGGCTGGTTGCTGGCCATTGTGGGCATCGCCGCCATTCGCGAGAAGATGGCCTATTCCAATGTGCCCGCTCCGCTCAAAGGCATCGGCATCACCTTCATCGTCACGGGGCTCATGGGAATTGCCTTTATGAGTTTCCTCGGTATCAAATTGTAAAAAACGTTCCGTTATGACCACTCTCATACTCACATCGGGCAACCTCACCATTGTTGCTGCGGTTGTCATATTTCTGGTACTCACCCTGTTGCTGGTTGCCGTGCTGCTCATAGCCAAGGCGCGTCTCATGCCGGCCGGCAACCGCCGCATCACCATCAACGGCGAGCGCACGGTCGAGACGCAGGCCGGGGCCACGCTCCTCGCGTCGCTGGCGGCCAACAAGATATTCCTTCCCTCGGCTTGCGGCGGAGGCGGTAGCTGCGGCATGTGCCGTTGCCAGGTTCTCTCGGGCGGCGGAGAGATTCTCCCCACCGAGACCGGCTTTTTCACCCGCAAGCAGCAGCACGACCATTATCGGCTGGCCTGCCAGGTCAAGGTCAAGAACGATTTGCAGATAAAAGTGCCGCAATCGGTGCTCGGCATCAAGAAGATGGAGTGCGAAGTCATCTCCAACCGCAACGTCGCCTCGTTCATCAAGGAGTTTGTGGTGCGCGTTCCCGACGGCGAGAAGTTCGACTTCCTCCCCGGCAGTTATGTGCAAATCGACGTGCCCCGTTACGACATCAAGTTCACCGACATGCAAGTCGAGGAAAAATTCCGCGACGAGTGGGACAAATACAAGATGTGGGGGCTGGTGTGCCGCAACGACGAGGAGACCTTCCGTGCCTATTCCATGGCCAACTATCCCGCCGAGGGCAACATCATCATGCTCAATATCCGCATCGCCACGCCGCCGTTCGACCGCGCTGCCGGTACTTGGGCCGCCGGCATCAAGCCCGGTATATGCTCCTCCTACATCTTTACCCGCAAGCCCGGCGACAAGGTGACCCTCTCGGGCCCCTACGGTGAGTTCCACATTCTCGATACCAAGCGCGAAATGATATACATCGGCGGCGGCGCCGGTATGGCTCCTTTGCGGTCGCACCTCATGCACCTCTTCCGCACGCTCCGCACCACCGACCGCAAAATATCCTATTGGTATGGCGCCCGGTCGCGGCGGGAGATTTTCTACGAAGAAGATTTCAGGGCCATCGAGCGTGACTTCCCCAACTTCACGTTCAACATTGCCCTTTCCGACCCGCAACCCGAAGATAATTGGACGGGCTACACCGGCTTTATCCACCAGGTGCTCTATGACCATTACCTCAAAGACCACGAGGCACCCGAAGACATCGAGTACTACATGTGCGGTCCCGGCCCCATGGCGGCATCGGTCAAGAAGATGCTTTGGGACCTCGGTGTGCCGACCGAGATGCTGATGTACGACGATTTCGGCGCGTGACGGGCATCTTCCCGCCCGCGGGTGCATGCCGCCGCCTCCCGCCGGTTCGCGGCGTTGCCGCGTATGCCCCGCCCGCGATGAAATAACCAAAAAAGTGTAAAGCCATGCCCGGGGCTTCCTTGTGTCGCGGAACAAAGAAAAATCATTATAAACAGCTTTTGTATCAAAAAATCAAGTGTGATACTTTTGGCAAAAATATAATTTTGTAAGCGTGTATGTCTTGTTATATGCAGACGAAAAAAAAGACTTTCAATTATTAACTAAAATTTTCTATCATGAAAAGAAAAATTACTCAGATTGGTAGACTGTTTGCAGCTGCTGCCCTGCTCTTCGGCACTTCGTCGTGGGCTTCGGCACAAGAAACTGTGACAGCTACCTATGCCTGCACAACGGCAGCTATTGAAACAGCTACCATCTCGACCGATGGTGTACTCTCCTCCGGTACGATGGAGGTCGCTTCCGGTTGGGATTTCTCCGGAACCAAAGCCATCAACGGGACGACTTTCATGCGTTTCGGTCCCGCAGAAAAGAAGGGCGACACCTCTCTTCCCACGGTGCGTTTCACGCTGGACGTGGAAAACGGCGTGACGTTTACTCCCACCTCGGTGGCTTTCAACGCCGCCCGTTTCGGATCGGACAGCGGTAATCAACTCGACGTGTATGCCGTCAAAGCCGACGGCTCGAAGGTGAAATTGAATGCCGAAACCCTCGAACCCCTGCGCGATAACAGCGGCTCATTCTTGACGACCACCCTGCCTATCACCGGCATTACCGGCAGTGTCGCCATCGAATTCAACTTCAAATGCGATGCCGGTAAACAAGTCGGCCTCAACAACGTCGTGATTACCGGTACCTACACGTTGCCCGAAGCTTTCAAAGTAGCCTATCTGGCAGGTGCCGATGTTGTTGACGGAACTTGCAACGAAGCTATTTTCAAAGCCCTCGAAGCAGACCCGATTATGGACGTTACCCCTCTCAACTTTGATGACAAGACCCTTACCGGCGACCTCACTGCCGATGGTCTTGCCGACTACGACCTCGTGGTGATTTCCGGTCCTACCGGTTCGGGTACCGCTTTGGCTAAATCTTTCGACAAGATTTTGGGTCAGATTCCTGTTCTCAACACCAAAGCATTCTGGTACAACAAGACCAGCCCCGCTATTGGTGGCGGCGGTGCAAACCCCGGCACGGCCGAGAATCCTTCGATGACCCTTATTCCCGATTATCTCTATGTAGAGCACGACATCTTTGCCGGCCTTTCGAGAATCGACACGGTTATGCCGTTTGCAAAAGCCGGTCGTGAAGGCGGACGTTACCTGCAAGGTATTCCTTCCGAAACGACGTTCGAACATGACGTCATCGCCACGGCCAACGGCGCAGCTTCTGTTGCCGAGCACTGGTTCGACGGCAATATCGGTTACCTCATTGTGCCCATCGACGGTGAAGGTGGCGAATACACCGTACTCGAAGGCGCACTGACCGAAGATGGCGCCAGAATGTTTGTCAACGCTGCCAAATACCTCCTTTGGGGCGAACCTTATGTACTTCCCATTGTAGGTACTTGCGCTACTGAGATTACAACTACTCCGCTCGAAGGCGAATGGGCCGGTTACTATGAACTCACCATCACCGCCACTCCCGATACCGCCAAGATTTACTACACCACCGACGGTACTGTGCCCACCACCGAGAGCAAGCTTTATGAGGCTCCCGATACTCTCTTGAAGAACTGCTTGATTCAGGCTATCGCCGTTTCGCCCGAGAAATGGTATGACTCTCCCGTCGACAGCCTCGAATTTGTAAACGAGACTCTCGCCGCCCTGCCGGCTCCGGTTATTACTCTCGCTCAAAATGCCGACGGTAAATGCATCGACGTGACCATCGCCATCACCAGTGAAGAGCTCGACCTCACCGGCGCACAAATCCTCTACACCCTCGATGGTACCGATCCCATTGAGAACGGTGAAGTTTACTCCGCTCCGTTTGCCGCCTATGGTGACTCCATCACCGTGATGGCCGCCGCCGTAAGCGAGAAATACAACAACTCGCCCGTTGCCATCCAGGGTATCAAGAACGAGAACTATGTGGCTCGCGAGAAAGTATTCTACTCGACCGACTTCCACAATCCTATCGAAGAGTGGTTCTACAATGCCGATTTCACCTATGACGAGAATGGCGAAGTTATTGCCGGTACCGTTAAACCCGGTGCCGTATGGCCCGATGGTATCGGCTTCAGCAACTCGACCGAAAAAGACGGTTTCCGCGTACATGTATTCAATAAAGGAAATACCTATGTAGGTTACCGTATGTATTATGGCTGGTCGTTCTATGGCGAGAAAAACCGTCGTCTCATTCTCCAAAGCGACAATGGCGCTTACTTCCTCGCCGCCGAAGGTAAGACCGGTGCTGCACCTGACACCATGTTCCAAGGCCCGTTCGATGTTGAACTCGACATCAGAGCCAAAGTGGAAACACCTATCCGCGTTATGGTAGGCGATGAATTGGAAGGTACCGAATGGACTGTTCTTGATGAAATCGTCGTTCCCAATGGCGCTGAGCAAACAGTAAGATTCTCTTACAATGGATTCGACAAGAAGTATGTGCGCTTCGAGAGCGAAGCCAAAGAATTCTATGTAGATGAATATAGAATTCTGGTTGAAGGCTATGGTGAACTCGAATTGCAATCGGTATCTCCCGCCGGTAGCACGGCAATGGCCGATGCTGTTGCGATAGGTGATACCACTACCACCTTTGTTGTTACGTTTAACAACCCGCTGGCCGAAACGCAAGCCGATAATCTGATTGTATTCTTTGGTGAGCCTGCAATGCCTACAACCAACTGTACGTATGTTATCAGCGGTAATACGATGACGATTACCCGTTCGGGTGCCGAGCCTCTTGCAGCTGCTACTTACCAACTCGTTGTTCAAAATGTAACCGATGTGGTTGGTCAGACCTATGCTCGTCTCTCGCAATTCTTCAAGGTTGAAGGTACCGAGCCCGATCCCGAACCCGGTGCAGTAACGACTCCCGAAGTAGAGAAAGTTGTTGTATCGCAAGTAATCTACGGCCTCTCCGGTGCTGTTCAAAGTGAACTGACCCAAGGTCTCAACCTGGTACGCACTGTTTACAGCGACGGAACGGTTGAAGTAGAAAAAGTTATTGTAAAATAAGAGATTCCTCTCTTTCCTAACCATAGCGAGGCGGTCGGGCGACCGCCTCGCTTTTTTTCTGTCGATTCGAATCCCTCCCGGAGTATCCCCCTCTCCATGTCGGAATCCACGCTCGTTTCCCCCGGCCATGCCGCGACGGCTTGCCCGTCGCCTCGAGCCCCCTCTTTCGTTCCTCTTCCTGTTTCTCCTTGCCCCCCTCATTCCCTTCTCCCGTGCAGAGGCGACCTCCCCCGGAGATGGTATCTTGTCGACCCGACTGTAAATTGTGGTGGACGACTGCAAATTTTGGCTCTACGACTTGAATATCCCAAATATATTTGTTATATTTGTCTATTCCACCGCCACACTTGCCGCCCCGCCGGCAGGACGGCGATGAAACCCTACGAGATTCAACCGCAAGGACATGACCTACAACGATCTGGAAAACGAAATCAGTTATCTCAACGCCACAAAGACCGATATGCACTTTGGCGTCTATGTCAATACCGTGGGCTTCCAAAGCATCAAGGCAGGCGAGCATTACCCCCTCAAAGACCACCCGTCGGGATATTTCTTCAACGTGGGCAAGGGACGTGTTTTGCAGGAGTTCCAATTGCTGTATATAACCAAAGGCGCCGGTTCGTTCACCTCCGATCGTACACAGGTGCAGCCTCTTACCAAAGGCTCTCTCCTTTGTCTCTTCCCCGGCCAATGGCACACCTATTCGCCTTCGGAAAAAGTGGGGTGGAACGAGTATTATATCGGTTTCAACGGCCCCGTTGCCGAGTTGTGGTTCCGCCAGGCGCATATTACAGCCGATAGTCCCGTGCTGAAAATCGGCTTCAATGCCGACCTGGTGAAACTCTTCCAAACCGCCATCGAGGTGGCCAATAGCGGGAAGAATGCTGCCCAGCAGTGCCTCTCGGGCATCGTCATGCACATTTTGGGCCTTATTTGTTACGTGTCGAGCAATCGTATATTTGAAGAGGACAGCATCAGCCAGAAGATAGAGCGTTCCAAAATCATCATGATAGAAAACCTTTATAAGAATATCGATGTGGAGGAATTGGCCGAGAACCTTAATCTTTCGTACAGCTGGTTCCGTAAAGTCTTCAAAGATTACACCGGATATGCACCCGCTAAGTATTTTCAGGAGTTGAAAATAAAAAAGGCCGAAGACCTGCTCATGCGCACGTCGCACTCGGTGAAGGAAATTTCCTATATGCTCAATTACAAGTCGGCCGAGCACTTCTTCTCGCTTTTCAAGAAAAAGACCGGTTTCACACCCCTCGAATACCGCAATTACATCAGAGGAGGAGAAGCCTCCGATGTTCGGCCTTCGCGTCGGGTTTCCCTGCCCGATTTGCCCGAGCCGCCGCAGGAGATGATCGACGAGATTGCGTCCGCGCATAAAAAATAAACCCGCTCTTTGGGCGGCACACCTGCCTTTGCTTTTGAGTGTGAATCTGTGCCGTCTCATGCACACTTGCGAATCGAACGTCTATTGCTCCGCCCCCTGCGCCTAAGTGGCATGCGGCTCCGTCGCCAGGTGTAATCAGGCTTCGCATCACCCTTTGTCCCGCGGGTGTATGGGTAGGGTGGCTTGCCCATGAAAATGGCCCTGTCGTTTGCGGGTGGGAGACGCTTGTTTGGAGATGTGAGAAACCATAAAAACTACAAGCCATACAAAAAGTTTTCGTATTGTATGTTTACTTGTATTTGTGTTTATTAACTATCCGATTCCTGCTTACCAACATCTCGATAAGGAGGTCCTGTTTATGGAATGTTTGATTAATAGATAGATTATTAGCCTGTTTTGTTTTTGGCGTTCTGTGCGAGCCCTACCGTTTAGCTATTCAAAAAAGACACACGGTCTGTTAATAAATATAAATAAATCCATGAAAAAGTGCAAATGAAGTACCTTTGCATGAGATTTTTTTTAGGTAAAAGAAAGCGATTCAAATAAATTTTTACAAACGGAAGCCGCTTTTTCAAGGAATAATTAATACGACAAATAATGAAAAAACTGTGTGCACTTGTAGTCTGTCTGTTATTGTGTGCATCTTTCCCTCTGTATGCCGAGAGCTATGTACTCGATGATGCGGGCGAACGAGAGTTCTCGACCGTATCTTCGACCGAGTATGACATCAACGGTGAAGCCGGTGTCTTGACCTTTGAAGGAAAATATTCCACAATCCTCGGAATCGGAGGTAGCGGGAACTGTTATCTCGACCAGTATGTTGACGGTTCTTGGGTACGGATAGCGACGTTGAATATGCTTACCAAAGATTGGCAGTCCTTGACCTATACGCTCGACCGCCGGGCTACCAAGATAAAAATGTATACCGAGACGGGAGCTGTCGGCAACAAACACTTCCGCAATGTAAAGGTAACGCGCGCGCGGTATATCGAGGCCGGTGACATAAATCTTGTCGGTTTTACTTCGGGTTCGGGTGCCGATGATGTGGAGACGCAGACCTTCTCGGTGCGCTACTCCAATGCCGCAGCCCCTCTCACGGTCTCGTCGAGCAATCCCGCTTTTACCGCATCGGTCTCTTCTACCACCATTGAGCAGGCGGTCACCACGGCCGATGTCACGGTGACCTATGACCCCTCTGACCTGGCTCGTCACGATGCGACGATTACCGTGACCGACGGTATCGTCTCATTCACCCAATCTGTTGTCGGCCTTTGCGCTCCCAACAACATCGAGGCCGGAGCCGCCACCTTCCACACCCTGCCGGTGACCTGGAATGCCGTTTCGGGAGCTGAGAGCTACACCATACAGATGCGTAACGCCCTCAATGAAGTTGAAGCCGAGGAGACCGTTTCGACGCCGAGCTACACCATGTCGGGGCTTACCCCCGATGCGACATACTCGGTGCGCATCTGTGCCAACTATCCCGGCGGTTACAGTTCGGGATTTGCTTCGGGGCTGGTCAAGACCGACGATTATATCCCCGCTCCGCAAGATTTTACCGTGGGAACGGTGTTTGAGTCGACCCCTGTGCCCATGTCGTGGAGTGCCGTCGATGATGTCGTTACTTACAGTGTGCGCATCTACACGACCGAAGGCGCCTTGGTTTCCGAGACCGAGAACCTTACCGCCACATCGACCTCGATTGATGCTTCGCTCGATCCCCGTCTCTCTTATGAGGTGAAACTGCGGGCCGACTACAAAGGTTTCTATTCCGATGAGGTCGTTGTCACGCCCCATTGCGTGCCCACCCCCGACGGCCTTGCCTATGAGGTGGCCGATAAGACCGATTTCGACATCTCTTGGAATGCGGTCGCTCCCGATGTACTATATAATATAGTCGTCGAGAAGACCGATGGAGGCGAGCCGGTCGACGATGCCTCCCTCCTCGATACGACCTACCGCGTTTCGGGGCTTACGCCGGGAACCGACTATACCATCAAGGTGCGGGTGGTTACCGACGACGGGGCGACGCCCTTCGCCTCGATTGGAGCCCGTTCGTGGGAACTGCTCCCCCCGTCGAGCATCGAGTCGTCGGCCGGAGAAGCTCCCTTCTCGGTGCGCATAGCCTGGTCGGCTGTCGAAGAAGCCGATGCCTATAAAGTCTCCATCTACGATGCCGGCGATGCGTTTGTGCGCGATACGGTGGTGCTCGGTGCGACCGACGTGCTCTTCCAGGACATGTTGCCCGGTACCTATACGGTGAAAGTGGCCGCACAATGGTCGGGATACACGTTTGGCGAATCGACACATTCGGCCGCAGTCGACAAATATCCCTTGCAGGTGCTCATCGCCGACACGTCCCGCATGTATGGTCAGGAAAATCCCGAGACCTATCGCTTTGTATATTCCGGCTGGATAGGGGAGCACACCTCCGTGGCCCAGGACCCCGAAGTGGTTACTTCGGCTTTGCCCACATCGCCGGCCGGAGAATATGAACTCACCGTCACTGGCGGCGAGGATCCTTGGTACACCTTCTCGGCCGGCTCCGGCGTGCTGACCGTTACGAAAGCGCCGCTCCACGTCTCGGTGGCCGATACCAGCCGTTACTACCGCAAGCCCGACCCTGAATTCCGCCTCATTTACGAAGGCTTCCTTTTCGACGACGACCCGTCGATATTGCAACAGGAGCCCATTGCCGCCTCCAATGCCACCATCGATTCCGATTTCGGCGTTTATGATATTACCCTCTCGGGCGGAAGCTCTGACCGCTACGAGTTTATCCTCTCGCAAGAACCGGCCAAGCTCACCATCTCCCAGGCCATGACCGAGGTCTCGACCGAACCCATTCACAAAAAATATGGCGATGAGCCGTTCTCGATCGTTACCAACAACATCGAGGCTCCGCTTACCTGTGTCATTGCCGATCCCGATGTGGCCGAACTCGATGAGGAGGGACGCATTGTCGTGAAAGCCCTGGGCGAAACGACTCTTACCGTTTCGCAAGCGGCGACCGAGCACTTTACCGAACTCGTCGAGACCCAGATACAACTCATCGTGGAGAAAGCCCCGCTGCTGATTTCGGTGGCCGACACGTCGCGTCTCTATGGCACGGCAAACCCCGATTTCCGCATCATCTATGAAGGCTTTGTCAATGGTGAAGATGCTTCGGCGCTCACTACCCGGCCTGTCGTGACGACCGAGGCTACGACCGAGAGTGAACCGGGCCGCTACGAAATTGTCCCTTCGGGAGCGGCTGCCGGGAATTATGAAATCGAATATCGTTCCGGTCATCTCACCATCGACCCGTTGACCGGCAGCCTCACCATTGCGGCTATCGACACGACCGTCTATGGAGCCGAGCCCATCGCTCTCCCGGCAGTCTCTTCGCCCAATGCCGACGGGGCATATACCTATGCCATTGCCGATGAAACCGTGGCTGCGATTGCCGACGGGAAAATCAACATACTGGCTGCCGGTGAGACTTGGCTCAAAGTCTCGCAACAAGGTAGCGGCAACTACGGCGATGTGGCCGACTCGGTCGCCCTTGTCGTGAAAAAAGCCCGCCTCGCTGTTTCGGTGGCCGACACGGTGCGCCTTTATAAAACCGAGAATCCGGCCTTTGTCATTCGGTATGAAGGCTTTGTAGGTAACGACGGTACCCATTCGCTCAGCGAACTGCCCCAGGCCCAGACCACGGCTGTCGTCGATTCCGACCCGGGAGAATATCCCATCACCCTCTCGGGCGGTGCGGCCGATAATTACGAGCTGGTCTATGTCGAGGGGGCCAAACTCATTGTCGACAAACTGACTCCGCTTATCGACACCACTCCCATACAGGTCGTTTACGGCAGCGAGCCGGTGGCTCTCACCTCGAACAATCCCGACGGCGTTTTGCGTTGCACGCCCGCCGATACGACGGTGGCTCGTTTTGCCGATGGGCAGGTCGTGATAAAGAATGCCGGTAAAACGGTTCTCACCGTGAGTCAAGATGAGTCGACCTACTATCATGCTTCCGACACCGTCGAGGTCGAATTGCAAGTCGACAAGGCGATGCTTACGGTTGCCGTGGCCGACACGTCGCGTCTCTACCGCGAAGAGAATCCCGCCTTCACGTTCACATACAGCGGCTTTGTCAACAACGATGACACGACGGCCATCTCGGTACGACCCGTTGCGGCAACCGAGGCCGGTGTCGATGCCAAGGTGGGCGAGTATGTCGTGAAAGCGTCGGGGGCCCAGTCGGCCAATTATGATTTTACCTATCAAGACGGTACGCTCTTTATCCGCCAAGCCGCTTCGCATCTCGAAATGGCTGCCGTCGACACGCTTACCTACGGACAGCCTCTGCTCGCATTGCCCGAAGTGAAAAAGAACAACGAAGAGCAAGAGCTGCTCTATAAGACTCTCGACAGCCAGGTGGCTGTGGTCAAAGGCGACAAGCTCGAAATCGTGGGCGTGGGAACGACCTCGCTGGTGGCCTTGCAAGAGACCAGCGAAAACTATCTTGCCGGTTCCGACACGGTAGAGGTGATTGTGAACAAGGCCCTGCTTTCGATACAGGCGCTCGATGCCGAGCGTCCTTATGGTGAGCCCAATCCGGCCGGAAAGCTCTCGTACACGGGTTTTGTCTATGACGACGATACGACGGCCCTGACGGTAAAACCGGTGCTTCGCTGGGAGGCCGACTCCCTGTCTCCGGTCGGTGTCTATACGGTGACGCCCGAAGGAGCCGAAGCCCCCAATTACAAGTTCGAGTATCATGCCGGTCACCTCACCATCAACCAGGCACAGACGGTTATCAACATCACCCTTCCCGACACGGCGGTTTATGGCGAAGAGCCCCGTCCGCTCGATATTACGTCGAACAATACCGAGAGCGAAATCATCTATGCGATTTCCGACCCCTCGATTGTGGAATTTGCCGATGGCAAGATGAAGCCCAAACATGTCGGTTCGACGATGGTCATTGCCATGCAGACCGCTTCGCAGAATTACACGCAAGGCGTCTCCAACTTCTTTACCTATGTCGTGAAGAAGGCTCCGCTTACCATTGCCGCTGTCGATACCACCCGCCACTATCGCGAGGAGAACCCCGATTTCACCCTTTCTTACGAAGGCTTTGTCAACGGTGACGACGCTTCGTCGTTCTCGGTCATGCCGCAGGTGAAATGCGACGCCCTTACCGAGTCGCCCGTGGGCCAGTATCCGATTCTGGTGAGTGGTGCCGCTGCCGACAATTACACCCTCTCTTATCGTCCGGCGACCCTCACCATCGAGCCGGCGGTGACCCGTCTCTCGGCCGATACGGTAGCTCTCAAACACTATGGCGACGAATCGTTTGCCTTGTCGGTAACCACCAACAACGATGAGGCCCCGCTCGAATATTCGTCCGAAGATCCTCGCGTCGTGACAGTCGAGAACGGTCGGGTGACCGTTGTGGCTCCCGGCTCGACGAACATCGTGCTGAAACAACAGGCTTCGGACAATTTCACGGCGGCCGAGTCGCTCGTCTTGCCGGTGACGGTGGCCAAGCGCACCTTGGCGGTGAGCGTGGCCGACACCTCGCGTTATTATGGCGAGGCCAATCCTGACTTTGCCATTACCTACGAAGGCTTTGTTGCCGGGGAGAATGAAGAGAATCTGACGCAGAAACCGGTCGCTTCGTGTGCGGCCGACTCGTCGTCGCTGGGCTCTTTCCCCATCACGCTTTCGGGCGGACTCTCCGACAACTATGACTTTGTATTTACCCACGCAACCCTTACCATCAAGTCTATACCCACCCAGCTTACGGTGCTGCCCATCGATGCGAAGACCTATGGCGACCAGCCTTTTGCCTTGCCGACGGTGACCACCAATAGCAAACAGGGCGCCATTACCTATGCCATTGCCGACACGACTGTCGCCACTATTGCCGATGGCCTTGTCTACATCAAGGGGGCGGGAGAGACGACCCTCACGGTGAAACAGGCTGCAACCGACAGCTACACGGCTGCCGAGCAGACGCTACCTCTCACCGTGTCGAAAGCCACCCTTACGGTGACCGCCGATAATAAGGAGTGCTTCCAAGGTCAGTCGATACCCGAGCTCACGTTCTTCTATTCGGGCTTTGCCTATGACGATGATACAACCGCGTTGGCCGCGCTTCCCGAAATCTCTTGCGAAGTTTCCGGGACTTCGGAAGTGGGCGAGTTCGATATTGTGCTCACGGGGGGTAAGGCCGAGAATTACACGTTTGAATACAAATCGGGAACCCTCTCGGTATGGGCACCCAACCATACCCGGCTCACGGTGGCCGAGATAGGCGAGAAGACCTACGGTGACCTGCCGTTTGCCCTGCCCGAAGTGACGAGCAACAGCCGCGGCGAACTCTCTTATGCAATAGCCGACACCACGGTGGCGGTTGTTGTCGACGGCCGCATCTACATCAAGCACGCGGGAGAGACGACCCTCACGGTGAAACAAGCGGCCACCGACACGCACGTCGCTGCCGAGGAGAGCGTGCCTCTCGTGGTGGCAAAGGCCACCCTCACGGTGACGGCCGATAATAAAGAGTGCCGCCAGGGAGCCGAGATGCCCGAGCTCACCTATACCTATAAGGGATTTGTTTTGGGTGAAACCGATACGGTACTCACAGCTCGTCCTCAAATCTCTTGCGAAGTTAGCGAGACCTCGGAGGTGGGCGAGTTTGAGATTACCTTCACCGGCGGCGAAGCCGAAAACTATGCTTTCGAGTATGTCCCGGGAACACTTTCCGTAATGGCTCTCAACCTTACCCAACTCACGGTGGCCGAGATAGGCGAGAAGACCTACGGCGACCTGCCGTTTGCCCTGCCCGTGGTGACGAGCAACAACAGCCGCGGCGAGATGACCTATGCGATAGCCGACACCACGGTGGCCGAGATAGCCGACGGGCGCATCTACATCAAACACGCGGGAGAGACGACCCTCACGGTGAAACAAGCGGCCACCGACAGCTACACGGCCGCCGAGGAGAGCGTGCCTCTCGTGGTGGCAAAAGCCACCCTCACGTTGACGGCCGACAACCAGGAGTGCCGCCAGGGCGACGAGATGCCCGAGCTCACCTATACCTGTGTGGGCTTTGTCAACGGCGACGATGAGCGTG